>JAPOZF010000406.1 GCA_026706165.1 Gemmatimonadota bacterium | reverse complement strand
CGGATACCTGCGCTTCAACCACGAACCCTCGACCGGCACGCAGTTTGTCGTGTTCGACTTTTCCCATCCCGAAATCCACCTGTTCGACACCGCGCGGGAAATCGTTTTTTCCGGGATGCTGATCGACAGTACCCGCGCTCCGCTCTACACAGCGATTTTCGAAGACGAGAACAACACCGGGGCCGAGTACGTCATCGTCGACAGCGCCAGCATCCGCACACCCCGCGGCGCGCTCGATGCCCCTTCGGGGTTGCGGACGGCGCATCCGGGAGCCGACTACCTGGTAGTCTCCCACGAGAACTTTCTCGACGCCGCCGAACGGCTCGCCGGCCATCGCCGGGACAGCGGCCTTTCCGCGGAAGTCGTCGACGTGGAGGACATCTTCGACGAGTTCTCGCACGGCCTGATGCTGCGCGAGGCGGTCGGCGCCTTCATCTCTCACGCATACCACAACTGGGAACGGCCTCCGCAGTACGTGCTTTTGTTCGGGGACGCCACCTTCGACTACCGCAACATCCTGGGAGGGGGGCATCCCAGCTATGTCCCCACCCTCTATTACGACGCCCGCCGGCGCGGCAATTCTCCCAGCGATTACCTCTTCTCCCTGGTCGACGGCGACGACCTTCTCCCTGATGTCGCCGTCGGCCGGCTGGCGGTAGAGACCGCCGTGGAAGCGGAGGGGGGTGTCGACAAGATCGTCGGCTACGACACCGAACCTGCCCCCGGGGACTGGCGCAGCCGCGTCGTCTACCTGGCCAACCACCATCCCAAGAACGAGTTCACACGGCCGAGCGACGAGCTGGCCTCCCGTTTCAGCGAGCCGTTCGGGTTGCAGTCGGTCAAGATCTACAACCCCGACGAGGAGCACCTCCCCAACCCGACGGGAAAGGCATTCCTCGACGCCCTCAACGCCGGCGCCCTGCTGGTGAACTTCAACGGCCACGGCGCCGCCGGCACGATGCAGTACGTGTTCTCGCTGCAGTTCCCCGACTGGGACTACCTGTCGAAGCTCGACAACGGCCGCCGCCTGCCGCTGGTGACGGCGCTCTCCTGCCTCAACGGGATGTTCGTCAACCCGCACACCGAAGCGATCGGCGAGGTCTTCACCGACCGCGCCGACGGCGGCTCGATCGCCTACATCTCGGCCTCGGCGCAGAGCTTCACCTCGCAGAACGACCTTCTGGGCCAGCAGCTGTTCGGGCAGTTCTTCGCGGACGGAACCCTCGCCTTCGGTCCTGCCCTCAATGCAGCCAAGGCCCAGGTCCTTGCCGCCCACCCTTCCTGGACCGCTTCCGCCCTGACGATGCAGTTGTTCGGGGACCCCGCCCAGGAGCTCGCCCTGCCGGAATTACCCGACTATCAGCCCCGGGAACTCACCACGGGAGAAGAGCTGCTGAGCGGCGGCATCGTCCCGGTCACCGCGGTGCTTGTCAACAACACCCGCGCCACCCGGGACAGCGTCGCCGTTCTCGTCGCCGCCCGCGGGGAGGCGACGGACGACACCCTCTACTTCGAACGCCAGGCCCCGTTCGTCGGCAGCCGCCGCCTCTCTTTCGATTGGCGCATCGGGGACCGCCGCGGGGAGCACCTGCTCGAGGTCGTCCTCGACCCGGAAGACCTCGTGGTCGAGCTCGACGAGGGCAACAACGCCGCCGCGGTCCCCGTCGACATCCTGTCCCCCGTCCTCCCGGAGCTGCTGTTTCCGCCTGCCGGCGCGGTGATTCCGGTTGCGGCAGCGAGCTTCGAGGCGGTTGTCGAAGGGGAGGGGGGACAGGTCGAGTTCCAGCTGTCGACCGCCGGCGACTTCGCCTCGGACAGCTCGACCATTTCCCCGGCTGTCGAGGTCGAAGATGGGATCGCCGTGTTCGCCCCCGCACTTCCCGAGGGTCCGTGGTTCTGGCGGGCCCGGGCGGTGGACGGTGCGGTCCCGGGGCCCTGGAGCGCGACCCGCTCCCTTTGGCTCAGCGAGGAAGCCTCCGTGCCTGGTGAGCAGTTGCGCTGGCGACAGACGGCGGTGCAGATGGCCGGCGGCGGCCTCGAGTCTCTCGAGCTCGACGGGGAACTGCTCCGGGTCACCCGCAGCTCATCCCCACTCAGGCCGGGAAGCGCGACCCGCGAGGACGGGTTCACGGTGCGCGGCCTGAAGGGCGCGGGAGTGCTCGTTACGGATGGGACTTACCTGTATGTCAAGCGCTGGTACAACGACTCTTCGACCCTCTACCCCGGCATTGACTTCTTCACCCGCATCGGAACCGGGCTGAACGGAACCGTGCGGGCACGCAACTACGGGGTCTTCGGGGATTCGACCACTGCCGGCATCTCCGCAACCTGCCACGGTGACGGCTACATCTACAGCGAAAGCAGCCGCGCTTTCGAGATCGAGCGGATATCCCTCGCGACCGGACGCCTCGATACCGTGGCGGTGCCGGACGGCCTGCTCGAGTGGAAGTCCGGCAAAATCGAGGACGGACACTCCCTTATCACCTCCGACGGCGAGTTCATCTACAACGTGGCGATGAGCGCGGAATCCGGGATGCGCACCGCCTGGGGCGTTCGCGTCTTCGATCCCGCCGATGGATGGCGGCTGCTGCGGGAGTTCACCTCCCCGCCGACCGAGACCGGCTTCACTTTCGAGTGGACGGACGGAATCCTCGCCGACGGCGAACGCCTCTACTTCATCGAGTTCGGGGGACAGCGCCGCATTCGCATGGTCGACGCCCTGGACGGGCGCTTCATCGACGAATGGATGAGCGACCAGGACACCACCCGCGTGATCACGGGACAGTTCGACTGGGTCAACAACAAGGCCTGGCTGGGGGACCTTCGGGGACCGGCGGTCTTTCGCTACTCCGGGACGGGCATCCCGGTCACCGGGGCCGCCCGGAGCGGGCCCATCGGCCCTGCGGAACGCTGGCACGGAATGGCCATCGCGGCTTCCGGTGCGGTAGCCATCGACCTTCAGGCAGCCGGCGAGGACGGCGCCTGGAGCACGCTGCCCGGATTCTCCGGTCTCACCCCCGGGGCGGTCGATCTGTCGGGGGTCGACGCCGCACGCCATCCCCTGCTGCGTCTGCACGCCACCTTGAGCGACACAACGGGGGAGGGGGCGGGGGCCTCCCTGGACCGCTGGGAGGTGGTGTGGGACCCGGCCCCCGACCTGAAAACCGTTGCAGCCGCGGTCGAACCTGACGACAGCGGTTTCGCCGCCGAGGTAACCGTCCGTAACCTTTCTGCATTTGCGGTCACCGGTGCGGTCGTCCAGCTGCTGGCCGGCGGGAGCGCCGTAGCCGATGGTGCCCGGACACTGCCTGTGCTGGAACGCGGGGCAGCCGGCCAGGTCCGCATCGAGCTCGCCGGGGCGCCGGAAGATTTCCCCGTCGTCGCCCGGGTATTCATCCCCGGCCGGCCCGACGCCCACCCCGGGGACAACACGATCCGGCTGCCGGTGGAACCGAAGGCTCCCCGTTTCTCCGCGCGTCGGTGGCCGGCGGGGGAGCCGTTCCTGCACGGGGATCCGCTCCTGCCTGGCCAGGCGCTGTTCATTCGCGGGCCCTTCGTCGAATCGGGACGGATCCTTCTGGCCGTCGACGGAGCGCCGCAGCAGCCGGACTCGACCTTCGCCGCCTCTCCGGATTCAGGGGTGCGGGTGCTGTTCCGGCCGGACCTGCCCCCGGGCCGGCACCAGTTGCAATTGCGGCTCCTCAGCGGCGACAGGGAAATCGGCTCGGAAACACTCGAAATCGTCGTTGCCGATGAACTGGCGCTGGCCAACGTGCTGGTGCACCCCCACCCGGTGAGGGAGCGGACGGCCTTTACCTACGTGCTGTCGCACGAGGCGGAGGTGAGGGTCGAGCTTTTCAGCCTCAGCGGCAGGCGGGTGGTGCGGCTCGGTCCGCGGCGACAGGAGGCGGGGTTTCGACAGCTGAAGTGGGACGGCCGAGACTCGGACGGAGGCCTCGTCGCCAACGGTACCTACCTCTACCTGATCGAGGCGGCGGCGGGAAACAGACGTATCCGGCAGCGAGGGCCCCTTGTGATAGTCAGGTAGGGATCCGGAACGAACTTGCCAGTGCGAACCTGATCAGCCCCCTTACCGTCCACTGCGGTGACTCACCCTGCAAGTCGGTCTACCTCGGCGAGGATCTGATCGGGCGCCAGGCGGTCGGAGATGTCTTGCCCGACGTATCTCCACTCGATCCGGCCCCCGGGAGTGACGATGAACACCGACGGGGTCGCCAGGCTGTCGTTGAGAAGGTTGTAGACCCCGTAATCCCTGACCACCTCGGCGTCGACGTCCGAAAGGATGGGGAACCCGGCGCCGGTGAGCTCTGCCATCTCCAGCCCCTTGGCGGGATTATCGGTGCTGATGGCCGCCAGCGACACGTTCCGTTCCAGGAACCCGGGGTACGCTTCTGCCAGCTCACCTAGCTGGACTTTGCACCCGCCTCAGAAAAAACCCCTGTAAAACACCAGAACGGCTGCGGCCCGGTTGTCGAGCAGACCGGACAATGAAACGGTGGTTCCGTCCGCCGCCGGCAAGGTGAAGGCAGGGGCCCGGTCCCCCGGGGAGACCGCATTGGAGCCGCAGCCGGCGATAGCGGCC
>JAPOZF010000709.1 GCA_026706165.1 Gemmatimonadota bacterium | reverse complement strand
CTGCGCAGCATCCGGGTGTAAGGCCCGATTCCCGCAAAGCCGGCTTCTGAACAGCAGAATTCACGGCCGGCGAGCCCGGCAACCGACATGGTGGAAACCGCCCGCAAACAGAGTTCGTTCCCCGTCTTCGATCCGGTCCCCTCCCAGGTCGACTTCCCGGCCCAGGAGCGGGAAACCCTCAAGCTGTGGGAGCAGACAGCAGCCTACGAGGGGTCGGTGCAGTCGAGACCGGAGTCCAACCCCTTCATCTTCTACGACGGCCCGCCGTTCGCCAGCGGCCTTCCCCACTACGGGCACCTGCTGGTTTCCATCGTCAAGGACGTGGTTGCCCGCTACTGGACCATGCGCGGCTACCGGGTCGAGCGCCGCTTCGGGTGGGACTGTCACGGCCTGCCGGTGGAGAACGAGGCGGAACTGCAGCTCGGCCTCCAATCGCGCAAGGACATCCTCGAGTACGGCGTGCCGCGCTTCAACGACTACTGCCGCTCCCTCGTGCTGCGCTATACCGCCGAGTGGGAGCAGCTGGTCCGGCGCGTAGGGCGCTGGGTCGACTGGGACAACCAGTACCTCACCATGGACCCGGAGTTCATGGAGTCGGTCTGGTGGGTATTCAAACGCCTCTGGGACGGCGGGCTCGTTTACGAGGGTTACAAGTCCCTTGCCTACTGTCCGCGCTGCGCCACGGCGTTGTCGAACTTCGAGGTCAACCAGGGGTACCGCGACACCCAGGACCCTTCGATCACGATCCGCTTCCGGTTGAAGGGGGCGGAGAACACCTCGATCCTCGCCTGGACCACGACCCCCTGGACCCTTCCGGCCAACATGGCCCTGGCGATCTCGACGGACTGCGAGTACGCCCGCGTGCAGCTGCGCGACGGCGAACGGCTGATCCTCGCCCGCGAGCGGATCGACGCGGTCTTCAGCCAGCGCGAAAGCGAGATCGCCGCGGTCGATGAGCAGCCTGCAGAGGCGCTGCTCGGCCTCCGCTACGAGCCGCTGTTCGACTGTTTCGCCGGGCTCGGAACCGAAGGCGCGTTCCGCGTTGTCGCCGCGGACTTCGTGTCGACCGACGACGGTACCGGCGTCGTCCACATCGCCCCCGGTTTCGGCGAGGACGACTACCAGCTCGGCCTTCGGGAAGGGCTGCCCGCGGTCTGCCCGATCGACGAGGACTGCCGCTTCACGGGCGCCGTCGACGACTACGCCGGCCGCTTCGTAAAGGACGCCGACAGCGACATCATCCGCGCCCTGCGGCGCCGGGGGCAGCTTTTCAGCGAGAGCACGCTGGTGCATTCCTACCCTTTCTGCTGGCGCTGCGAGTCCCCCCTGATCTACCGCGCCATTTCGAGCTGGTTCGTCGGCGTCGAGAGCGTCAAGGACGCGATGCTGCGCGCCAACGAGCAGATCTGGTGGATCCCGGAGCACATCCGCGGCGGGCGCTTCGGAAAATGGCTGCAGGGGGCCCGCGACTGGTGCATCAGCCGCGACCGCTACTGGGGAACGCCGCTGCCGGTCTGGCGCAACGACGAAACCGGGGAAGCCGTCTGCGTCGGCAGCGTCGACGAGCTCGAACGGCTCAGCGGACGGACGGTCACCGACCTGCACAAGCAGTTCGTCGACGACATCGAGATCCCGGCGCCGTCGGGCGACGGGGTGCTGAAAAGAGTCCCCGCGGTGCTCGACTGCTGGTTCGAATCCGGGTCGATGCCGTACGCGCAGAACCACTACCCGTTCGAGAACCGCGAGTTCTTCGAGCGGAACTTCCCCGCCGACTTCATCACCGAGTCTCTCGACCAGACGCGCGGTTGGTTCTACACCCTGACCATCCTCGCCGCGGCCCTGTTCGACAAGCCGGCGTACCGCAACTGCATCGTAACCGGCATGCTGCTTGCCGAAGACGGCCGCAAGATGAGCAAGCGGCTGAAGAACTACCCCGAGCCGACGGAGATGCTCGACCTCTACGGAGCCGACGCCCTGCGCCTGTACCTGTTGAACTCTCCGGCCCTGAAAGCCGAGGAGATGCGCCTGACCGAGACCGGCATCAGGCAGAGTCTGCGCGACGTCATCATTCCGCTTTGGAACGCCTACAGCTTCTTCGTCACCTACGCCGAGGTCGACCACTGGTCCCCGGCCGGGGGGCGCGGCCCGGGGGCGGAGAACCTGCTCGACCGCTGGATCCTCTCGGAGCTGCAGACACTAGTCCACGACATCAACGCCGAGATGGAGGCCTACCGCCTGTACCGGACGGTGCCGGCCATGGTCGCCTTCGTCGAGAAGCTCACCAACTGGTACATCCGCCGCAGCCGCCGCCGCTTCTGGAAATCGGAGGACGACGACGACAAGGCGTCGGCGTACGCCACCCTCTACCGCGTGCTGGTGACCTTCGTGAAGAGCCTGGCGCCGGTGCTGCCGTTCGCCACCGAGAAGATCTACCAGAACCTGGTGCGCTCCTGGGACCGGGACGCCCCGGTGAGCGTGCACCTGTGCGACATGCCGACGGCCGAGGAGGAGATGCGGGATTCCGCGCTCGAGGAGCAGATGGCGCTTGCCGCCCGGGCCGTTGCCCTTGGGCGCTCCCTGCGCAGCAGGCACGAGATCAGGATCCGCCAGCCCCTCGGCCGCGTGCTGCTGCTCCCCCCGGACGACACCGGTGGTGAAAAGCTCGCCGCCCTTGCCGACCTCATCGCCGACGAGCTCAACGTAAAGGAGGTCGTTTTCGTCGAGGACGAGGCGGAGATCAGCGAGGTCTCCTGCAAAGCCAACTACCGCGCTCTCGGACCCCGTTTCGGCAAGCGCGTCAAGGAAGCGGCCGCTTTCATCGAGAAGCTGACCCGCGCCGAGGTGGCGCTCCTGGAAGCGGGGGAGCGCCTCGCCGTCGCCGGAGACACCGTCGGCGCCGGTGACGTACAGCTGACCCGCAGCGCCAAAGAGGGGGTCGTGGTCGCCGTCGACGGCAACCTCTGCGTCGGCCTCGACGTCAATCTCGACGAAGAGCTGGTCCGTGAGGGGAGGGCGCGCGAAGTGGTGAACCGGGTGCAGAACATGCGCAAGGCTGCCGGTCTCGAGGTATCTGACCGGATCCGCCTGTGGACCGCCGGTTCCGAAGCGGTCGTGTCCGCCACCCGGCACCACAGCGGCTACATTGCCGCGGAGACGTTGGCAATCGAGATTCGGCTTGACGAACTTCCCGGAACGGCCCTGCTGCGCCAGGAAAGCGACATCGACGGGGAGACCGTCGTCTTCGCGATCGTTCGGGCATGAGCCTTTCGAGTTTGATGATAACTGCAGAGAGCTGAAAACCGATGAATTCCGAAGATCTCGCCTACTTCAAGAACCTGCTTACCGAAAAACGGGTTCAGGCCAACGCGGACCTCGAAGAGCTGGAGAGAGTCTCTCGCAGCGACGATGCCCAGGAATCTTCCGAAGACCGCTCCGCGTACTCGCTTCACATGGCGGACCGCGGCACGGACGCCATGGAGCGGGAGAAGAACCTCCTGCTCGCCCAGCGCGAGGGAAACTATATCGATTACCTCGACGAAGCCCTGCGGCGGATCGCGGACGGCACCTTCGGCATCTGCCGCGTCTGCGGGGGCGAGATCGGCCGCCCCAGGCTGGAAGCGGTGCCGACGGCTACCCAGTGCATCGCCTGCAAGTCGAAGGATGACAAGATCAGCAGCTGGTAACCCGGGCGGCGACGGAGAGTCCCCGTGGCGGCGGTTTTCCCTCCCCGTTCTCCTTCCCCTGATTCTGGCGCTCGACCAGGCGACCAAGCTCCTGGTCGCCGCAACGATGGCCCGGAACGACTCGATAGAGGTTCTCGGCGGTTTCTTTCGCCTGACCTACATCCACAACCGCGGCGCCGCCTTCGGTCTCAGCTTGGGCGGCCCCGAGATCCACACCTTCGTATCGGTAGCGGCTCTCGTCGTTCTCGCCTACCTGTTCCGCACCCTGCCTTCCGACTCGGGGCTGTTGCGGGCGGCGGTGACCATGGTTCTCGGCGGGGCGCTCGGCAACATCATCGACCGCATTCGCCTGGGGGAGGTGATCGACTTCTTCGACTTCGGAATCGGCCCGGACTGGCGCTGGCCGGTCTTCAACGTCGCCGACTCGTTCGTCACCGTCGGCATCGTCATTCTCGCCATCGGCTACGGCCGCCGAAAGGAACCCGGGCCGCGTCCTGGTGAGGGGGGGGCCGAGGTCGCCGAGTCGGACCGCGTCTCCGGGAGCTGACGCACCCACACGGGATCCACCGCGGCCAGCTGCGCTTCCGCAAGGCATGTCCGAACCCGGCGCTTCGGTTCGAGTCGTCATTCCCGACGAGGAGGAGGGAGAACGCCTGGACCGGTTCCTCGCCGACCGTTGCGGCTCGCTTTCGCGCAGCCGGATACAGACGCTGATCAGCGGCGGAGCCGTTCGCGTAGGGGGAAAACCGCGGCGAGCCAGCTACAGGGTCAGGGCAGGAGACCGCGTCGACATGACGATTCCCGCCCCCGGCAGGCTCGACCTCCTTCCCGAAGAGATCCCCCTGTCGGTGGCATACGAGGACGACGATCTCCTCGTAGTCGACAAGGCTGCCGGGATGACCGTTCACCCGGCTCCGGGATGCCGG
>JAPOZF010000463.1 GCA_026706165.1 Gemmatimonadota bacterium | reverse complement strand
ATCGGGCTATCTTGGTCGAAACAGCGTACCCGGGCCGTCCCCCCCGTCCCCCCGGGAAGGATGCCGGCCACCAGCACCAAAACGGAAGGAGGCGCTTCATGGAAAGCGAAGCGACGCAGTCCCCGCAAATCGGCCTGATCGGCCGCATGATCCGCGTATTCCACGCCCCGCGGGAAACCTTCGAGTCGGTCGCGGCGTCGAGAACGGCGATCGACTGGGTGGCTCCCGCCGCGGTCTCCGCCGTCGTCGCCTTCGCCGCCGCGGTGGCGGTGATGCCGCTGGCCATGGAGGAGGGAGCGAAGGCGATTCAGGAACAGATGCAGGGCCAGGAGCTCAGCGACGAGCAGCGCGAGATGATGGAGAAGATGGCGGGGCCCGGGCAGGCCATCGGCCTCGTCATGGCCCCGGTCGGCAGCTTCGTCGTGCTGGTCATCTCCGCCCTGCTGCTGCTCGGGGCCGCCAAGATCGCCGGCGCGGACATCGGCTACTCCGGGATGCTGACCGTCAGCGCCTACTCGTCGCTGGTGCAGGCCCTGAAGGGGATCGTCGTCACCCCGCTGATGCTCTCCAAGAAGAGCCTGGAGGTGCATACCGGCCTCGGACTCCTGCTCCCCGCGGAGATGATGAACAGCTTCGCCGGCCGCTTTCTCGCCGGCATCGAGATCTTCTCGCTGTGGCAGGTCGTCATCGTCGCCGTCGGGGTCTCCGCGCTCGGCAACGTCGATACCCGCAAGGCGCTCGTTCCGGTACTGGTTCTCTGGCTGATATGGCTGCTGATCGCCGCCGGTCTGGGAGGCTTGCACCAGATGGCAACCGCTTGAACAGGATGCGCAGGCGCCCGGACGCGGTCCGGACGGAAGCAGCACCGAACCTGCCGTTCCCCGGATCGGGAGGCTGAAAAGTTGGCGGAAAACGCGCGCCGTAGAAGGGGCCGGCGCCCACTGTGGCAGAAGCTGCTGGTCTTCGTCCTTCTGGCCGGGGCCATCGGAGCGGTCGTCTACTTCAACCTCGACAAGGAGACCCCGGCGGAGACCTTCGCCACCGTCTCCGTCGAGCGCCGCGACCTCGTCGACAAGCTCGCCGAGACCGGCAGCATCGAGCTGGTGCGCACGGTCGAGGTGAAGCCGACCAACTCCGGGGTGATCCGGTCCCTGCACTTCGAGACCGGCGACTGGGTCGATTCCAGCCGGCTGATTGCCGTCATCGAACCGGACCCCAACCAGACCCTGCAGCTGTTCCAGAAGCGCTCCGCGGTCGAGAACGCCCGCATCAGTCTGCGCGAGCAGGAGAGGGATTACTCGCGCAAAAAAACCCTGTTCGAGAACCGCATGCTGCCCGGGAAGGAGTTCGAGGATGCCGACCGCGCCCTGACCCGGGCCCGCAACAGCCTGCGCCTGGCCGAGCTCGAGCTCGAGATCCTGGAGACCAAGGCCAATCTCGGCGGCGGCGGGCAATCCCGGGATGCGGAACTGGACGAAGTCCGCGTCCTCGCCCCGATCAGCGGGGTCGTCATCAAGAGGGAGGTCGAGGTCGGGGAGATCGTCGCTTCGGGCACCTCCCTGTCGGGGGGCACCGTGCTGTTCGAGATCGGCGACCCCAGCCAGATGATCGTGCGCGCCGACATAGCCGAGATCGACATCGGCGACCTCAGCACCGGGCAGGACGTCGACATCGTCGTCGACGCCTTCGCCGACACCACCTACCGCGGCATGGTCCGCTGGATCGCCCCGGTCGGCGAGAAGAAGCAGGGCAGCACCATCGTCACCTTCGACGCCGAGATCGACATCCTCGACCGCGAGCCGCGGCTGCGCCAGGGCATGTCGTGCGATCTCGACATCATCTTCCGGCGCCGCGAAGGCACCCTCTGCCTGCCGGTGGAGGCGGTGCTCGAGCTGTTCGACGAAGAGGAGGACGGCGGAGAGTCGGAGGTGAAGGGTCGCCGCGGCCGCTTCGTGACCTACCTCCATTCCCCCCCTGCCGACTCGACCGCTGCCGATCCGGCTGCGGAGGCGAGCCGCGGTTCCCCCGGCGACACCCTCGGAACAGCTCCAGGTACCGGCACTTCGGGCAGCCCCATGGCCGGGGATACTCTTCGGGCCGCCTCGGACATCCCTGCCGGCAGCGCCTCGTCCCGGGATTCGACCACGGGGCCGGGCGCTTCCCGGGCCGAATCCCCCGATACCGCTTCCGCGGGCGTCCCCGCGGAAGAATCGACGGACGACCGGGTATCCGGCGCCCCCCCGTCCGGCCATGGCGACACCACTTCCGCCGGGGCGCCCCGGGAAGGAGCCCCCGGGGAAACCTCCGCGGCGAAAGCGGATACTTCGGGCAAGCCCACCCCTCCCATGGTCCCCCTCGACGAATTCACCGAGGTCGAGCTCGTCATCGGCCTCGAGACCTCCACGCGCATCGAGATCCTCTCCGGCCTCCGGGAAGGGGATCGGGTCGCCGCCGATCCCGAGATGATCCGGAGCAAGCTGAAAGCGAAGGAGGGCCCGCCGGAAGCCGAGGGAGCGGACGGACGCCGCTGACCAGGGACCGCCCGAAGCAACTGCATCGAATGGTCATCCACGAGCCCATCGCCGTGGGCCTGGCCCAGCGCAGGGCCAACAAGCTCCGCTCCCTGCTCACCCTGCTCGGCATCGTGATCGGCGTCGCTTCCGTTATCGGCATCGTCTCCCTCGGGGGCGGCCTGCGACGCACCGTCATGGGGGAGTTCGAGCGCGAGGGCGGGGCCACGGCGATCACCGTGGGACCCCCGAACCCCTGGGAGCGGGTCGACGGCCGCTGGGTGCACCGCCACTGGGCCGAGTACCTGACCTCCGGCGACCTGCGCGCGATCCGCGCCGAGACCGGTCTCATCCGCACCGCCGTCCCCAACGTCGGCGCCAGCGCCGAGCTGCGCTACCGCAAGACGACGGCGAACGCCGGGATCACCGGCACCTCCGAGGAGTACGGCCAGGCCTTCCACTGGGGGGTCTCCGAGGGCCGCCACCTCGGCGCCGACGACGTCCGCTTCAACCGCAAGGTCTGCGTCCTCGGGGCGAAGGTGCGCGAGGATCTGTTCGGCGGCGCCGACCCGGTCGGCGAGGAGGTCAAGCTGAACGGCGACCGCTACACCGTGATCGGCGTGCTCGAGCCGCGGCTGCGCTTCGGGCGCGAGCAGGGCCGCGACGTCCTCATTCCCTTCACCACCGCGCAGAGGCGCTTCACCGGGGAGCGCCGGCTCGCCGAGATCTCCCTGTTCGCCGCCGGGATCGAGGAGGTGCCGGCGGTGGAGGCGGCGGTGCGCCGGGTGCTGAAACGGCGCCACGAGCACGGCGACGAGTTCCGGGTCGAGGCCAACAGGGAACAGATCGAGGACGCCAACAGCGTCATCGGCATCATGCAGAAAATCGCCGGGGGCATCGCCGGCATCTCCCTGCTGGTCGGCGGCATCGGCATCATGAACATCATGCTCGTATCGGTGACGGAAAGGACCCGGGAGATCGGCATCCGCAAGGCGATCGGGGCGCGCTCCGGGCAGATCCTGTTCCAGTTCCTCGCCGAGGCGGTGGTGCTCGCCGCCGCGGGGGCCTTTCTCGGAACCGCCTTCGGCATCGGCTTCGGGGCCGCCATCGAGGCGGTCATACACTTTTTCGCCCCCGGTTCCCCCTTTTCCAGCGTCGTAACCCTCCAATCCGTTCTCTGGGCCGTGGGGGCCGCCTGCGGCACCGGCGTGTTCTTCGGGGTCTACCCCGCCTTCCGCGCCGCGCGCATGGACCCGGTAGAGGCCCTGCGCTACGAATGATCCTGCTCGAGTCGCTGCGCATCGCCTTCGGCCAGGTCTGGGCCCACAAGCTGCGCTCCATCCTCACCCTGCTCGGCATCCTGATAGGGGTCGGCTCCGTGGTCGGCATCGTCTCGATCAGCGAGGGGATGCGGCGCATGGTGGTCGGCGAGTTCGGCAAGATGTTCGGCGACCGGATTCTGGAGGTCCGGCCCCGTGAGTGGATGCTCAGGGACGGGCGCTGGGTGCAGAACCACCGGTACCGGCCGATGGCGATGGAGGACGTCGCCCTGGTAAGGGGGGTCTCCGACCGCATCGAGGCGGTCCTGCCGATGCTGAGCTCCAGCGCGCAGATGCGCTACGCCAAGGCGACCTGGAACGGCCAGCTCGAGGCCACGGTGCCGGCCTACGCCGAGGCCTACGACTGGCGGGCGGGCGAGGGCCGCTTCCTCCTGCCCCGGGACGTCAGCGCCGCCCGCAGCGTCTGCGTTCTCGGCATGCAGGCGAAGGAGGCGCTGTTCGGCCGCGCCCCTGCCGTCGGCCGGGAAGTGAAGCTCAACGGCGATCGCTACGCGGTCGCCGGGGTCATGGAGGAGCGCACCCTGTTCGGCCAGGAGTGGAGCAGCATCGTCTTCGTGCCGGCAACCACGGCGATGCAGCGGCTGTTGGGCACCCGCCAGATCTCCGGGGTCGTCGCCGTCGCCGCCACCGCCGAGGAGGTTCCGCGTCTCGGCGCCGCCATCGTCGCCGCCCTGCAGGAGAAGTACGGGCCGCGGATGGAGTACGAGATCGACAGTCCCGCGAACCTCATCAGCCAGATCGAGCAGACGATCCTGGTCATGAAGCT
>JAPOZF010000348.1:2027-4634 GCA_026706165.1 Gemmatimonadota bacterium | reverse complement strand
ACCGCCGACAAGGTGAAGGGATTCGCGGCCGGCGCCGTCGACTACGTCACCAAGCCGATCCGGCACGAGGAGGTGCTTGCCCGGGTCGAGACCCACCTGGCCCTTCGCCGGCTGCAGCGGGAGCTCGAGGAGGGGAACCGGCGCCTGAGCGCCGAGGTGGAGGAACGCCGCAAGGCGCAGGCCGCCCTCGGGGAGCTAAACGAGTCGCTGGAGCGGCGGGTCGCCGAGCGCACCGCCGAGCTCGAGGCCGCCCTCGCCGAGGTGGAGCGGCTGAGGAGCCGGCTCGAGGTCGAGAACCGGTACCTGCAGGAAGAGATCGGCCTCGCCCACGATTTCCAGGGGATCATCAGCAACAGCGAGAGCTTCCGCGGGGTGCTGTCCGAGGTGGAGCAGGTCGCCGACACCGGGGCCACCGTACTCATCCTCGGCGAGACCGGCACCGGCAAGGAGCTGCTGGCCCGCGCCGTCCACGACATCAGCCGCCGCCGCGAGCGCCCGCTCGTCAAGGTGAACTGCGCGGCGCTGGCGGAGAACCTGATCGAGAGCGAGCTCTTCGGGCACGAGAAGGGGGCTTTCACCGGGGCGGCGGCGCGCAAGGTCGGGCGCTTCGAGCTCGCCGACGGCGGCACCCTCTTCCTCGACGAGGTGGGGGATCTGCCGCTCGACCTGCAGGCCAAGATGCTGCGGGTGCTGCAGGAAGGGGAGTTCGAGCGCCTCGGCGGCACCGAGACGCTCAGGGTCGACGTGCGCGTGATCGCCGCCACCAACCGCGACCTCGAGGGCGATGTCGAGGAGGGCCGGTTCCGACAGGACCTGTTCTACCGGCTAAACGTCTTCCCGATCCGCAGCCTGCCGCTGCGCGAGCGCAGGGAGGACATCCCGCTGCTGGTCCGGCACTTCGTCGGGAAGTTCTCGGCGGAGACCGGAAGGCAGGTGGACTTGGTCCCCGCCGACGTGATGGAGCGGCTGATCGCCTACGACTGGCCCGGCAACGTGCGCGAGCTGGAGAACGTCGTCGAGAGGGCCCTCATCGTCAGCCGCGGCGGCCAGCTGCGGCTGGGGGACTGGTTCGCGGCCGGCAAGGCGGAGCCGGAACCGGGCGCGGCAGCGCACCCGGCGCCGGGCGGGAGCGCCCCGGGGGCTGCGGGGGAGGTCGCGACCCTGGAGGAGAACGAGCGCCGCCACATCCTCGAGGTGCTCGAGCTGACGGGCTGGCGCATCCGCGGAGCCGGCGGGGCCGCCGAGAGACTCGACGTCAAGCCGACGACCCTCGAGTCCCGCATGAAGAGGCTGAATATCGAGCGCAGGCCCCCCCGGCCCACGGAATAGCGGACCCGGGGTCCGAAATATCGGGGGCCTCCGGTATTTCGCAGTTTACCCCCCGAACCGCCAGATTCGGTTCTAACTTCTGAATTGACAGCAGGTTAAGAAGAAAAAACCCGAAGGGACGAGCCGAATCGCCGCCCTGCGAAGCCAGGGGTCAATTTTCTATAACCTGCTGTTTTTAAATAACATGTGTCAATTAAACGACAGCGCTGGAAAGGCGGTGGCACACCGGTTGCAATACCTGGAGCAGTCACCTTAAACCCCGCGATCCGGAAGGATCGCAAACCAAAGGAGACGCACCATGAACGCCCGTTACTTCGCATCCGGAATCGCCCTCTTCGTCGTCAGCATCACCTGGGTCTTCGGCGCGTTTCACTACGTCGCCAGCCTTACCGCCTAGCAGCAGCGTCCAAAGAGGGAAGCGGCCAGGCGCCCGGTGTCTGCGAGACCGCTGTCTCCGGCACCGGGCGCCTTTTGTTTTCGGGGGCCCGTCACACCGGCGGTGGTTCCTGGGCTTCCCGGCAGTCGGACGGAATTGTTTCAGGGGGTTGCGATTCGGGCAGGGAAATGCGTGGCCGGGGGTGTCCGGGTTCAGGAAGTCAGCAGACCGCCACCGTCAGGCACCGCGCCCCCGGTTTACAGGCTCTTCTCGATCGCCGCCACCATCTGGTCGGTCTCGCTTACCCGGGGGCAATCCGCGATCACCCCCTGCGAATCCACCAGGAAATACGAAGGTATTCCGTTGATGTTGTAGGACTTGGCCGGATCGGAGTAGAAGCCGTGCGCGCGCACGTGAACGCCTTCGATCCCGTGCTTTTCGATCCCCTTTCGCCAAGCCGCTTCGTCCGTGTCGAGCGACAGGTTGAGGAAGACGACCGGCTGGCCGGCCGTTCTTTCCTTTATCTGGCGGAGATGGGGAAGGTCGCCGATACAGGGTCCGCACCAGCTCGCCCAGAAATCGAGCAGGACCACCTTGCCCCTGAACTGGCTCAGCGACACCGGCTGCCCGTCGAGGTCATCGAGAGTGAATTCCGGGGCCGGCTGTCCGGGTTGCAGCTGGAGCGCAAGGTCCAGGGCGGCCTGAACCGCCTCGGTGTATTCCGGATAGGGGTTGATCTCCCGGAAATCCTCCCACTTCCGGTGAGCCAGGGCGAAGGCTTCGCTTTGCCTGAATCCCTCGATCAGCTCACCGGCGAGAAACCAGTAGAGCACCCGCCCATCCAGTTTCTGCTTCGCGAGATCGTACCTCCTCGAGAAGCTCCAGATCGTTCGGGATCCGGG
>JAPOZF010000348.1:1215-1997 GCA_026706165.1 Gemmatimonadota bacterium | reverse complement strand
ATCGTTCGGGATCCGGTGCCGGCATATATCGAGTCGAGCCGGGCAAGGGCGGCCTCCGACAGGCCGAGACCCGACAGGTCGATCTTGTCGGAAAGCTTGAGGGATTCGCGGTGCTCGTAGAGGGAATCGAGCCGAGCCTGGTTTTCAGGCGGCAGTCCCAAATCGGACAGGTCGACCTTTTCGGACAGTTTCGGCGTCCTGTGGATGGACTGCATCCCTTCGTCGACCCCCGAGGTATGTGGGAGGCGGAAAACCAACTCCCCGCCTGTCGTATCGACCCTGGGGGCCTCTTTGTCACTCGAAAAAACGAGACTGTATGACCTCCCGCTTTTTTCAAAGAAGGAGTCGAGTTCTGTCCGGGCGGTTTCGGGTACGCCCAACGCCGGCAGGTCGAACATCTGGGACAGCCTGAGGGACCGCTTCTTTTCATACAGGGAGTCGAGCCGGTCGCGAGTCCCCCGGGCCAAACCGACCGCTGACAGATCGATCAGCTGCGACAGCGTGGGACGCCTGCCGCTCTTCTCGTACAGGGAGTCGAGCCGGGCCTGGGTTTCCTCCGACAGGTTCAGAGCGGTCAGGTCGCGCAGCTCGGACAGCAGCGGCCGCTTCCGCGGTTCGGAGTCCTGCAGCTCCCAGTCCAGGGTGCGCACGAGAAAGGTGTGGTAACCCCCGACGGCCATCGCCTTTTCCGCTACCAGCGGGATCTCCTCCAGGAAGTCGTAGTACTCCGGAGTGATGTCCCTGTTCCTGCGGCCGTTTGCGAAGCGGTAGTTCGTCGGATA
>JAPOZF010000348.1:0-1205 GCA_026706165.1 Gemmatimonadota bacterium | reverse complement strand
CCTACGGCGTCGCCGCGGCGGCCCACTACGGCCCGGGCGGCCGGGTGCTGATCTATAGGAAATCATGGAGCGGGCCCACCCATAGCTGAAGTAGGCGGTGGCAAAGTCGATGAACCCCGGAGAGAGCGAGTATTTACCGCGCCGCTCGGCCAGGAACTCGATCTGTTCCCGCCGCCGCTGGTCGGCCTGCCGCTTGAAGTCCTCGAGCTCCAGACCCTCGTATTCGAGGTGAAAGTGAAGGAAGCGCGGAATCCACTCGGCGATGAAACGGCTGTTGTCGGCGTCGGGACCGCTGAAGGAGAAGGAGGGGGCGAAATAGCCTGCGTCGATCGCTATATGCAGACTGTCCCCGGGTTCTGCGAAGAACACCAGGGGATGGTGGTCGAAGAGGAAGGATCCTATCGAGCGCGCCCACTCCCATCCGGGCTGGCCGCTGTCGAAATACCCCCTGACAAGGATTCCCCGGCTGACGGGCAGCTCGAGGGTGAAGCGGTTCAGGCTGTCGAGAGCGGCGCTCTCGTCGGAGCTGCCCAGACCGGAGGGGGGCGTGAAGGTGAAGGCGACTTCCCGCGAGGCCGGGTTGCGGACTTCCCCGGTGACGATCGCGACGGACGGCTTGCTTTGTGCGCTTTCCGCTGAGAGGCAGGTGCTCGAAGCGGTCAGGGCGGCGACCAGGAAGCTGCAGGATCGGCAGGCCATGGAGAGTTCTCCGGATCTGGTCAGGGGAAAGGGTGAGAAGCCGGCTTTGCCGCGGGCACGGGGAAGGAGCCGATGCCTTCATTCCGGGGGTATTTCGGATTCTCCTTCCGCACCGCCGGGATCGAAAGCAACTGAGACAGACATCTCGCGTGCAGGCGGGCCGGTGGTGAAGGTCGCTTTGCAAGGGGGGCCGGGCAACCGGCCGGACCCGGAACCCGCAGTAGCAGGTTCTCAGGGTTCGCGGTCCGCCAGCAACGACTGAACAGTTTTACCGATCTCTGTTGGAACTCGGGGTCCCGCCCCACGCCGATCGAAGGCAACGATCCCGTTTGCGTCTACCACAACATGGCGTGGAAAGGTCTCCCCGAAGATCTCCGTGTGCACGGAAGATCCCAGGGCGTGATCGTAGTAGAACTCATGCCGTTTCAGAAACCGGACGAGGGTCTCAGGATCATCAAGCGCGACCGCGAGGAACTCGACCTGTCCGGAGGGTTGAAACCTTTCTA
>JAPOZF010000288.1 GCA_026706165.1 Gemmatimonadota bacterium | reverse complement strand
GCAGGAGTAGTAACCGTATGCGCAGGCTGCAACTTTCTGGCGCACCCTGATTTCGAGGGAGTTGCTGTCGCAGTTGATGCGGATCTCCTCGACCTCCTGCACGTGCCCGGAGTCGACTCCCTTGGGTACGACCTCCCCTCGGGAACGCCGAAACAGATGGACTATACCTTCCGAAAGGGTCTTCTCGAGGGCCTCGGCGTTCATGTAGCAGAGGACGAGCAGGCGCCCCGATTCGCAGTCGGTTACCGCTGCCGGGACCAGGCCGGCGGAGTCGAACCGGATTTCGTCAACCAGAGACATGACCTTACCCGCAACGGCTTTCAGGATTCGTGCCGGTCATTCCCCGCTCATCGAGGAGATCGAGGAGCACGGCGGCAGCTTCCTCCGGGGTGCAGGATGCCGTGGAGATCACCAGCTCGGGGTTTTCGGGCGGTTCGTACGGATCCGAAACACCGGTGAAGTTCGGGATTTCACCCGCCCTCGCCTTTGCGTACAGCCCCTTCGGGTCTCTCTCCTCGCACAGTTCCACAGGGGTGTCGATGAAGACCTCGAGGAAGTCCCCCTCGCCGAGACTGGCGCGCACACTATCCCGGTCTTCCCGGTACGGGCTCACGAAGCTGCTGAATGTGATGATGCCGGCATCGACGAACAGTTTTCCTACCTCGCCGATGCGGCGGATGTTCTCGGCGCGGTCTGCCGCGGAGAACCCCAGGTTCGAGTTGAGGCCATGGCGGATGTTGTCCCCGTCGAGGACGTAGGCGTGGAGGCCGCGGGCGGCCAGGGCGTGTTCGGCGGTGAAGGCGATCGTGCTCTTTCCGGAGCTGGGAAGTCCGGTGAGCCAGACCAGGACGCCGCTCTGGCCGAGCCGGGCCTCCCGTTGCTGCCTCGCCACGTGGCCCTCGTGCCAGGTAATGTTGGTTGCCTTGCTTTCAGCCGCAGTCAATTCATTCCTCCATGGTTGCCGTGGTTCGGGCGGAACATCCGCCGTCGCAAACAGTCGTTTTCAATCTTGAAATTGTAAGGGTTAAACCGATCTGGTGCTGTCAACCTGCTCCAACGGAACCTGACGAAAGCCGCGGAGTTGCAGGTGTGGCCGGGTAGAGCGGTCCCGGGTGCCGCTCGAAAGACAGGATCAGGCCAATTCGTCCTCTTCGACGTCGCCTACATACGTTCCGGTCTCGGGATCGCCGCAACAGAGGCGGGCGATCGTCGACTTTTCGGCGAAGTCGAAGACGTGAAACGGCAGATGATGGTCCCGGGCGAGGATGACCGACTGCTGGTCGACCACGGTGAGATTGTTGCGCAGGATCGTACCGTAGCTCACGCGGCGATACATGCGGGCGGACGGATCTTCGCGCGGGTCGGCGGTGAAGATCCCGCGCGCCCTGTTCTTGGCGAAGAGGAGACCGTCGCAACGGGTTTCGAGAGCTCGCTGCGCCGCGGTGTAATCGGTAGTGACGTAAGGGTTGCCGGTACCGCCGGCGAATATGACGATGTAGCCCTTTTCGAGGTGGTGGACTGCGCGCAGCCGTATGAACGGTTCGGCGACCGTGTTTACGGGGATAGCGGTCATGACCCGGACTTCGACAGACGAGTTGGAGCGCCCTTTGAGGACGCCTCGCAACATCAGGCTGTTGATGATGGTCCCCATCATGCCGATGTTGTCCGCCTCCGCCCGCTCGATTCCCCACTGGGCGGCGAGGTGGCCGTGGAAGATGTTGCCGCCCCCGATGACGATCGAGATCTGCACCCCCCTTGCGTGCAGGGCGAGAACCTCGTCGGCAATATGCTCCAGGGACTCGGGAGAGAATCCGAACTCCCGCGCTCCCGAAACCGCCCGCCCGCTCAGCTTCAACAAGACCCGTTCGTATTTCATCCGGTTTGCAGTCTCCTGGTTCCCGACTGGTTGTGCGTAAAAAAAGGCCGCCTACAAAAGGCGGCCTTTGGAGACTTCCAGGGATTTCGGATAGCGGTTCACGAGAGCATCGACTTCCGCGGCGAAACGGCTCACCTGGTCGCGGGCTCCGCCGACGAAATCGCGGTTGGCGAGTATCTCTTCTATCTCCCGGGTCGTCAATGGAATGCGGCCGTCCTCCCCGAGCCGTTCGATCAGCCCGCTGCCGTCGCTTTCGCGGCCGTCCCGGATGCGCAGGGCGGCGTCGACGGCCAGTTCCCTGACCGCCTCGTGAACCTGCTCGCGACCGGCGCCGCGGCGCACCGATTCCATCAACAGGGTGGTGGTCGCCAAGAAGGGCATGTACTTCTCCAGCTCCCGCTGCAGGGCGGCCGGGTAGACCCCCATGTCCTCCACCACGTGCAGGGCGGTTTCGAGCATGCCGTCGAAAGCGAAGAAGGAGTCGGGCAAGGCGACGCGGCGCACCACCGAGCAGGAGACGTCCCCTTCGAACCACTGGTCGCCGACCATTCCGGCCGCCATCTGCACGTACCCTGAAAGGACCACCTCCAGTCCATTGATGCGCTCGCTGCTGCGGGTGTTCATCTTGTGCGGCATGGCCGAGGATCCTACCTGACCTTCGGCAAACCCCTCCGTGGCGGTTTCCGCCCCCGCCATCAGTCGCAGCGTGCGCGCCAGGTTTGCCATGCCGCCGCCCAGTTGGTAGAGGCAGCTGATGACGTCGAAGTCGAGGCTGCGCGGGTAGACCTGGCCCACCGCGACCAGCTGGCCCCGGAAGCCGAGATAGGTGAGCACCATCCGCTGCAGCCGCGAAAGCTTTTCGACATCCCCTTCGAACAAGGTCAGTTGATCGAGACCCGTACCGACCGCCCCCTGCAGTCCGCGCAGGGGATAGCGCTCGACCAGTTCCTCGAGCCGGCCGAAGGCGAGCACCATCTCCTGGCCGAACATTGCCAGTCGTTTTCCCATTGTGGTCGGCTGAGCCGCGGCGTGATGGGTTCGACCGACCACGGAGAGATTCTGCCACTCCCGGCTGCGCCGGCTCAGGCAGTCGAGGAGGTGGACGTACTTGGGCGCGATGAGCTGAAGGCTCTTCAGGACCTGGAACTGCTCGACATTGTCCGTGAGGTCGCGGCTGGTCATTCCCTTGTGGATCTGTTGGTGACCTGCCAGGGCGCAGAATTCCTCGATTTTGGCCTTGACATCGTGCCTTGTCCCGGCCTCGCGGCGGCGGATTGAAGCGAGATCGACCTGCTCCTTGGTGCGCTCGTACGCCTCGATCGCATCGGCGGGAATGTTCAGGCCGAGGTCGCGCTGCGCCTTGAGCACGGCTATCCACAACTCGCGCTCGAGCAGGATCTTGCCGTGCTCCGACCACAGGCGACGCAACGACCGGCTGGCGTAGCGGGAGGCCAGGACGTTGTCGACGCGGTCCGTCATCGGGCGATCCGGGGGGAGTGGGCTTTAGAGCGAAAAGCAGGGGGGGAGGATACGGGAAGCCAGCTCGGCAATCGCGGAAACCATCCGGCTGGAGCCCGGTCCGGAGTGGTTCTACGGAAGCGGCAACCGTATTTGCAGATAATAACCACTGAAATCGATGATCGCCAGCGCCCGAAAAGTCACCCGGGGCTTGTCAGATCAACCCCGAAACATACCAGTACAGAACGTTCAGGGGACACAACACCAGGACGGAGAGAATGGATATCGCCATCATGCAGGAGACGAGCTGCCCCATGGTGAAACGCCCGAACTCGAGGGCGACCATGAACGGGGCGGACTGGTAGGGCAGGAACACGAGGGTCGTGGCCATGGCGACGCTCATGGCCGCGGCAACCGGTGAAAGTCCGTGCAGGCTGGCCAGTTCGAGCATGGTGGGTGTCACGACAGCCGCCACGGCTGCGATATCCATCAGGAAATCCAGGGGCAGCACCACCGCGGTTATCGCCAGGTGCTGCTCCGGGGCCGGGAGCGAGTCGATGTCGGCGCGGGACAGCATGAAGTCCAGGGCGAGTCCGGTGAAGCCGCTCTGCTGCAGGATGTTGCCGATTGCGAAAAGTGCCACTAGGTAGAAAAGGAAGGGGAGGTTGGCCTGGCGGATCTGCGCGATACGCAACGGCCCCCACCGCGGAAAAAGGCAGGCAACAACGAGAATCAGCCCTACGTACACCGGGGGCAGGTGGTGGATTGTATCCGTCGCCCACAGCGCCACCCCGGAGAGAAGGATTGCCAGCATGCGGCGCTGGGAAGCGTCCAGGGGTGCAACGGAAACCTGCGGCCCGGTTTCCAGGCTGGAGGGGGGGAGGCGGCGTGCGAACAGCACCCAGACAACTCCGAGGCAGAGGGAGGTACGGAGCACGCCGATGACGGGAAACATCCACTGCAGCCACTCTCCCCAGAATAGAACGCGGCCGGTGACCTCTTCCAGCCTTCCGGCGACCACGAGATTGGGCACCGCTCCCGTGAGAATGCCGCAGCCTCCGTAGTAGGTGCTGCAGACCAGCGACAGCAGAACCGTCACTTCGAGAAGGGGATTGCCTTTGCCGCGGCCCCGTTCGACCAGAGCGACGCCGAAAGGCACCAGCAGCAGGACCCGCACGACTCCGGAAGGGATGAGGAGAGCGGCGGCCAGGCCCATGGCGTGGAGTGAGACAAGCATTCGCAACCTGCTGCCTCCCAGCACCCGCCCCGCCCTCGCCGCCAGGGCGCGGTCGAGGCCGGAGG
>JAPOZF010000457.1:1780-4656 GCA_026706165.1 Gemmatimonadota bacterium | reverse complement strand
GTCTGACAATATGACAGGCAAACCCCCGGGAGAAAACGTTCCCTCGCACCACGGGTTCCCGATCAGGAGACGGTCAGGTGAGCGATTGCCTCGCAATGAGGGGTCTGGGGAAAAAGGTCGACCGGCTGCAGGGACCGCAGCCGGAATCCGCCTTCGCAGAGAACCCCTGCGTCCGCGGCCATGGACGTGGGGTTGCAGGAGACGTAAATGAGAGAGGGAGCTCCAAGTCGGATCAGGGCCTTCAGCACCGACTTGTGGATTCCCGCCCGGGGCGGATCGGCGATCACAAGATCGAACTGCCTGTTCTCCTCTATCAGCGCCTCAATTTCCTCCTCGACCCGGCCGGTCACGAAAGTGCAGTTCCCGGTTCCGTTCTTTTCCGCGTTTCTGCGGGCGTCGGCAACGGCCTCCTCGACCTGCTCGACCCCAATCACCCTGGCGGCACGTTTCGCCAGGTGGAGGCTGATTCCTCCTGTTCCACAGTAGAGATCGAGAACGGAGGCGCCCGTCAGATTACCCGCCAGCGTGGCGATCTGCTCGTTGAGAACCGCGGCCTGATCAGTGTTTGTCTGGAAGAAGGAAGCTGCGGAAATGTCGAATTCGATACCTCCGCAGATCTCCGAGATCATTCCGCTTCCCTTGAGGACGAACTCTCGCTCGCCAATGGCGACCTGGGCTTTTCCCCGGTGCAGGGTTACGACGAAAGTCGTTATCTCCGGAATCCTTTCCAGTACGCAGCGAACCAGATCTTCGACTCCCTTGTGGGGGTACTCGGAGACCACCAGGTTCGCCATCACTTCACCGGTATTCCTGCCTTCCCGAACCACAAGGAAGCGCAGTATTCCTTCGTGGGTCTTGAGGTCGTACGCGGGAAGCTCCCCGGCGGAGGCGCAACTGCGCACGGTATCGGCGATCCGGTTCGACAGCCGCGACTGCAAACGGCAATCGCGCACATCGAAAACCCGGTTGTAGCGGCCGCGGTGATGCAATCCCAACAGCGTGCCGCCGCCGCAATCCCCGGCGAACGAGAACTCCATCTTGTTGCGGTAGAAACGCCGCTTCCAATAATCGGTCTTTGCCGGTCGCAGGAAAGACCCTGTTGCTCCAGTGCCTTGGCCACCATCCGTTCCTTCAGTCGCAACTGGTCAACGTAACCCAGGTCCTGCCAGCGGCACCCGCCGCACACTCCGAAGTGAGGGCACTCAGGAGCTACCCGGGGGATTCCAGCGTTGGTTATCCGGTTCGGGGTCGCCTCGCAGGTTCTCCCCTTCCGACGGCGCACGGTCGCTTCCACCCGATCTCCGGGAAAGGTTCGCCGGACGATGAATTCCGAATCGCCGCTCCATGACCTGCCGTCTCCCTGAGCTGTCAGGTCGCGAATATCGAGCTCGATCCGGTCGCCGGGCTTTGGTCTTGGCACTTGCGGGCTGTGGTGGCTGGATGAAAAGCGAGGCGGTGGTACAACGAAAAGCGAGGCGCACAAGATGATGCCGATTTCACCATCAGAAGCGCGCCTCGCGTTCCGGTTTGGGGAGTGGCCACTCCCGGCCGGTATTCCGACCCGGGGCCGCCCCTATTCTTCTTTGTTTTCCGCTTCCTGGCTCGAAGCTGGAACGGAAGCAGAATCTCCGCTGCCCGGCCTTTCGACCAGTTCGATCATGCACATCTCCGCACCATCGCCGCGCCTCGGCCCACCCTTGACAATCCGCGTGTAGCCGCCGTTGCGGTTGGAGTACCGGGGACCGATCTCGTCAAATAGCTTTGCCACAACGCGTTTGTTGGCGATGGTTCGCAAAACCTGGCGGCGGGCATGCAGGTCACCCCTTTTGGCAAAGGTGATCAGACTCTCGGCAGTTCGCCTCAGTTCCTTCGCTTTCGCCGGGGTTGTGTGGATAGCCTCGTGTTCGATCAAGGAGGTTACCATGTTTCCGAGCATCGCCTTGAGGTGACTGCGGTCGCGGTTCAGCTTTGCCTTTTTGTTCCTGTGTACCATTTGCTACTCCGTAAGGTCCGAAGTCCCCTTCGCTGGTCCTCGACCGTCGGGCTCGGGATTGTTGTGTCACTCATCCGCAAGGGCTCTTTCCGGTTCCTCTTCCAGCTCGACATCCTCGAAACGGGAGATGTCCATCCCCCACCCGAGTTTCATTTCGTCGAGGATTTCACCCAGTTCGTTCAGCGACTTGCGCCCGAAATTGCGAAACTTGAGCATTTCAGCTTCGCTGCGGGAAACGAGTTCTCGAAGATTCGTGATCCCCGCGGCCCGGAGACAGTTTGCCGACCGCACCGACAGTTCGAGGTCATCTACAGGCATAGCGAGAAGTTTCGCAATATGCTTGATCTGGTCATCGACTTCCCGCTCCGGATCGGGCACGGGTTCCGTCTGGAAATTGGCGATGAGATTCAGGTGCTCGATCAGGATTCTCGCGGCCTGCGCCATGGCGTCTTCCGGCCGCAGGGAACCATCCGTCCATACCTGCAGATTAAGCTTGTCGTAATCGGTGCGACGGCCGACGCGAGCGTGCTCGATGTCGTAATTGACCTTGAGGACGGGTGAGAAGTTGGCGTCCATCGGAATGGTCCCGATCGGCTGTTCCGGAAGCTTGTTCTCTTCCGCGAACACGTAACCGCACCCTCGCCCGACCGCGAGCTCCAATTTCAGGAGGGCTTCCTTGCCGAGGGTTGCTATATGGAGATCGGGATTCAATACCTCGACCGCGGAATCGACCATCAGATCCGCGGCCACCAACTCCTTCGGCCCCTGAGCTTCGATTTGCAGAACGCGGTCCTCTTCCCCGTAATAGCGTATGGCGACTTCCTTGAGATTCAGCACGATTTCCGGAAGGTCTTCGCGCACTCCCTTGACCACGGATAACTCA
>JAPOZF010000457.1:0-1757 GCA_026706165.1 Gemmatimonadota bacterium | reverse complement strand
TTGCAGCTCCCTGAATCGAGGAAATGAGGACGCGTCTGATCGCGTTTCCCACGGTCACGCCGAATCCGCGCTCCAACGGCTGCATCGTGAAGGAGCCGTAGGTGTCGGTAAGCGTGTCCTTGTCGACTTCGACGAGTCGCGGCATCTGAAGACCATCTAACGCCATATGGCTACTGCCCCCGGTTTGGTTTGGTTTGGAAAGAGATGGGGGTTGTTCGGCGACCCGGGCGGTTCGCTCCGAAGTCGCTGGCCCCTTACACCCGTGAGTAGAATTCGATAACCAGCTGCTCTTCCGCCAGCGTGGGTATGTCCTCTCTCCCCGGACGTTCCAGCACTGACCCGCTCAGGTTCGCCTTGTCCACGGACAGCCATGGAACCGTCTCCCGAGCACGCCGCAGGGATTCGTGGAACACCTCCAGCTGCCGGCTTTTCTCCGAGACATCGATCACGTCACCCGGCCTGGTCAGGTAGGAAGGGATGTTTACCCGCCGGCCGTTGACCATGAAGTGATTGTGCCTGACCAGCTGCCTGGCAGCCTTGCGCGACGGGGCGAATCCGAGGCGGAAGACCACGCTGTCGAGACGGCTCTCAAGCAGCCTCAAGAGGTTTTCACCGCTTACTCCCGGCACCCGGGTAGCTTCCCGGTAGTAGCTGCGGAACTGTCCTTCGCGAACGCCGTACATGCGCGCCAGCTTCTGCTTGGCTCGCAGCTGGACGCTGTACTCTGACTGCTTCCTCCGCATCCCCTGCCCATGCTGCCCCGGTGCGTAGCTGCGTCGTTCGAATGCGCACTTTTCCAGGGTGCACCGCTCTCCCTTCAGAAAGAGCTTGGTGCCTTCCCGGCGACAGAATCTGCAGTTGGGCCCTGTGTATCTGCTCACGTTGGGTTCGCCTTTCGCTCGGTGCTTACACCCGGCGCCGTTTCGGCGGCCGGCAACCGTTGTGGGGAATCGGAGTGACGTCCCGGATCGCAGAAACCTCCAACCCTGCGTTCTGTAATGCCCGGATCGCCGAATCGCGGCCGACTCCCGGGCCCTTTACCCAGGCCTCGACCCGGCGCAGGCCCATGTTGATCGCCTCCTGGGCTGCCCGCTCCGCGGCCAGCTGGCCGGCGAAGGGAGTCGACTTCCGGCTGCCGCGGATTCCCACTTTCCCGGGGGTCGCCCAGGAAATGACGTTGCCCTCGACATCGGTAAGCGTGACGATGGTGTTGTTGAAGGTTGAAAACATGTAGGCTATGCCCAGGGCTTCGACCTTTTTCGACTTCTTGCGCCGTCGTCTGGCTTTTTCAGGTGGCATTCGAAACTCCCAATTGGAGACAATGAGGTCGCCGCAAACGGCCCCCCCTACTTCCTGGGCGCCTTCTTTTTGCCCGCGATCGCCCGTCTCGGCCCCTTGCGAGTGCGGGCGTTGGTGCGCGTCCGCTGGCCGTTGGCAGGCAGACCGCGCCGATGGCGCAGTCCGCGGTAGCACCCGATGTCCATCAGGCGCTTGATGTTCATGTTGACCTCTCCGCGCAGGCTTCCTTCGACCTTGAACTTGCTCTCGATAATGTTCCGCAGCCGCGTCAACTCTTCGTCGGTGAGGGCGTTGATCCGGGTATCCGGGTCGACGTTCGACTCGGAGAGGATTTTGTCGGACGACGTTCTCCCGATCCCGTAGATATAAGTCAATCCCACCTGTACTCGTTTGTCTCGAGGCAGGTCGACACCTGCTATGCGTTCCATGTTCTTTCTCCTTGCAAGGTCCCTGCCATC
>JAPOZF010000755.1 GCA_026706165.1 Gemmatimonadota bacterium | reverse complement strand
CCAT
This sequence comes from Gemmatimonadota bacterium, assembly GCA_026706165.1. Next base: position 4,686 of record JAPOZF010000755.1, on the reverse strand, counting down.
CTCCGGCGACAGGTCGTGCAGGGGGAACCAGGCCGTCCAGGTGTCGGCGGTCCCCTGGATCGGTACGAAGTCCTGGTGCGCCGGGGTGGTGAAGGCTTCCCGCTGCGGGAAGATGGTGCGCCCGATGATGCGCGGATGCGGAATCACGGAAGCCGTCGCTTCGCGAAGTCTTCTATGGGAATCGCGTTGCCGGGAATCGCGTTGCGATTCCACTGAAACGCGCTTCGGACGTTCGCCATCTCCGCACATGCGCTCGAGCAGGCCGAGGATGGCCGGGTGGTGCTGGAGGGCGTGGAACTCCTGCAGCTTGTACATCTCGGCATAGACCCCCATGTAATCCGGCTGCGGCTCGACGCAGAAGCCGTCGAGGTCGGCGACCGCCTCGGCGAGCGGCTCGCCGCGGGCCACCCAGCCGGCGTCGCGGGCGATCCCGAGGAACTTCAGCCGCAGCGTTTCGAGGGGTTCGGGCGGCAGCAGGCCGCGCACGAACAGGTAGCCGTCGCGCTGCATGCGCCGGCTCAGCTCTGGGCCGTCGGCGGCAACGGCGGTGGAATCGAGGAACGGGGTCGGATCGGTCATCTCGGTAATTCCAGGGTAATTTGCGGAACCATTATTCTCCGCACGGATGATGGCTGGATTTCAGGGCGGGGAAGCATTCCGCCCCGCTGCGGGCGCAACCGCCGCCGCCGGGGACCTTTCCCGGCAGCTGGCGCAACACTCGATCCGGTCCGCTGCCGACTCTCGCATCCGAGGACAGCGCCGGAGGAGCGTCATACGTCGCAGGTCTCGAAGGCGGCCCGCATGGCCTCGGCGACATCCCCCTTCGGACCGAACTCGTGGCCGACGAAGCCGCCGTACCCGGTGGCGGCGATGGCCCGCATGATCGGCGGGTAGAGGATCTCCTGCTCTTCGTCGAGGTCGTTGCGGCCCGGGTTGCCGGCGGTGTGGAAGTGGGCGATGAAGCCGATGTTGTCGGTGATCGTGCGGATCAGGTCGCCCTCCATGATCTGCATGTGGTAGATGTCGTAGAGCAGCCTGACCCTCTCGGAGCCGACGCGCCGGCAGACCTCGACGCCCCAGGAGGTGCGGTCGCACTGGTAATCGGGGTGGTTGACCTTGCTGTTGAGCAGCTCGAGGACCAGGGAGATCCCCTTCCTCTCTGCGGCGGCGGCGACCCGTTGCAGGCCGGCCGCGGTGTTGGCGAGACCCTCCTCCTCCGACTTGCCCTCGCGGTTCCCGGAGAAGCAGATCAGGGAGGCGATTCCGTTGTCGGCGGCCGCGTCGATGCTCGCGAGCAGCTCGGCCTCGATGCGGTCGTGGTTCCCGCGTTTGTTGAGCCCGTCCGGAAGGGAGGCGTGGCCGCTCACCGCGGCGATCTCCATGCCGTGCCGGCGCACCCGCGGCCACAGGTCCTCCGGGAGCATCTCGACGGAGCGGTAACCGATGCGGGCGGCTTCGGCGATCACCTCCTCGTCGGACAGCCCGCGGCCGGCAAAGCAGCCGAAACAGATCGATTGGGCGATACCCGCCATGTCTGGATTCCTCCCGGGTCGACAGCCCGTTGAAACAGCCCATCCGGGCCGCGGCTGCCATGGGCAACCTCGCCTGCAGGGCAGCCCGATCAACGGGCTGCTAACGGTACGGCCCGCCGCGACGGGCGGCAACATCAGCCCGGGGTCGCGTCCCCTCCCTTTTCCGAGTGCATGTAGCCGAGGTTGAACCAGGCGACCTTGTCGTCCGGATCGATCTCCAGGACCCGCCGGTAGCAGGCCTCGGCAGCCTCCCTGCGGTTCTTGAGGCGGGCGATCGAGGCCAGGCAGTGCAGGATCTCGACGCTGTCGGGAAGCCTTTCCAGCAGCCGCTCCAGCAGCATCTCGCTGTCGTCGATGAAGTCGGGATAGCCGGCCCCGGACGGGGCGGCGACCTCGCGGCGCAGCAGGAACGCCAGCAGCCCGGCCAGACCGCCGATTCCGGCCGCTCCCCTCTCTTCCGGCTGCAGCGACTTGTCGACCTGCTGCATGCCGAGGGAGACCGCCTCGATCAGGGCCTCGGCCGCCTCCTCCCGGCGCCCGAGCTCGAGGAGGATGTGGCCGCGGTTGTAGAACACCGCGTGGTTCTCCGGGTCGGTCTCGACGAGTTGGTCGTACACCTCGAGTTCGGCGGCGAGGTTTCCCCGTGCCGCCAGCTCCTCCGCCTCGGCGTAGAGGTCGACGACGGTCTCCTCCACCTCCTCGATGGCGTCGCAGGCCTCGCCGAAATGCTGCCGGGGCACCAGGACGGCGTACACCTCCTCCTCCTCTTCTTCTACATCTTTACCCCCCCCTCCTCCGGCGAACAGCGGCGTCCTCACGGTGTGCGGGATCCCGGCCTCGCCGAGGTCGAGGGCGATCGACTCGATGAAATCGACGGCGTCGGAATCGATGAGCAGACGCCAGTCGTCGAGCCGGTGCAGCTCGCCGGCTTCACCCTCCCAGGGCTCGAGGCTCAGGAAGGGGGCGAGGACCCCGGCGACCCCCCCGGCGTCGCCGCGGCGGAAGGAGCCGCGGTAGGTGTCTCCCTCGTAGAAGTGGCACCACCACTGCCGCGGCTCGCGCTGCACCAGCAGGCTGTCGCCGATGCAGCTGGCGAACGACAGGGTCTGCCAGGGTTCGGCGTGGCCGAGGAGCTCGACGGCCCTGTCGGCCGGCAGGGTCTGGGCCTCGCCGTCGTCGGCGCGGACGCGGGCGCGGCCGGTGATCTCGGCGAGGTCGATGCCGCGGCGCTCGAGATGGCGCAGCGCCTCCTCTTGGAACCGGGGGCTGTTCTCCCCGCGGCGCAGGGTCGCGGCGAGAAGCAGCTCGCGGTCCGACATCGCCTCCAGGCGCTCGCGAATCCGGTCCTGTTCCATTCGGGGAACCCGCGGGTTTCAGGAGAGGGGCAGGCGCCGGCGCGGGCGCGGCTCCTTCGGGCCGGAAGGGTCCTCGCCTTCGAGCAGGCGCAGGGCGCGCCGCACCCTGGTGGCGAACCACCAGACGAGGAGCACGGCGACGGCGGCGACGATCTCGAAGGCGTCGCTGCGCGTCAGGCGCTCGATGTAGCTGACGAGAGTGTCGATCACGGGAAAACGGGGACCCTACAGCCCGAGGCGTTCGTACTGCTCGCCCGGCGCGTCGCATTCCCGCATCAGCTCCCGCATCAGGCCGGACATGCGATCCTCCATCCCGGCATCGGTGAGGGGCCGCCGCTGCCACTCGTCGCTTTCGAGGTCGAAGAGCAGCGTCTCGAAGCTGATCGACGGGGGCGGCTTCAGGCAGGCGGTGCGCATCGGCCGGCATCCCTTGGTGAAGGAGAAGGGGGGCGCCAGTTCCGCGCCGGCGAGCTCTTCCAGCGGGAACATGTCGCGCATGTGGGCGGGCATCAGGGTGTAGTTGAACAGCGGGCCGTTGTCATCGGTGGCGGCGGCGCGCATGTACACGCGGCGGCCGTCGGTGACGTTGACGTGGCCGCCGTGAACCCCGAAGAGGGCGGCCTCCCTGACCGGGCGGTCGCCGTCGACGACGCCGGCCAGCGGCCGCCCGAGCATGTCGGGGGTCGGCTCGAGGCCGAACAGGTCGAGCAGGGTCGGACCCAGGTCGATCGACGGCTGCACCAGCGACGAACGGCGCTCGCCGCTCTTTCCGCACCGGGGGTCCCAGACGAAGAACGGGGTGTTGGCGTGCTCGCGGTACCACGGCATCTGCCCCTTTGCCCAGAGGTCGCGCTCCCCCAGCAGGAAGCCGTGGTCGGTCCAGACGACGAGCATGGTGTCCTCCCACATCCCGAGGCGGTCCATCTCGTCGAGCACGTCCCCGAGGCGGGCGTCGCACATGCTCAGCAGCGCCGCGTAGCGCCCCCGGCACTGGTCGACCAGCTCCCGGGACTCGGTCACCGGGCCGTACTTCGGCCAGTCGAACAGCGGCGCCTTGCGGTCGCCGATCAGCTCGGGGTAGAGGTCGCGGTAGTGCCGCTGCGTGAAGAACGGCTCGTGCGGGTCGAAAGTCTCGATCTGGAGGAACCAGTCGTCGTCGCCGCTGTTGCGGCGCAGGAAGTCGATGCCGGCGGCGAAGGTCCGCGACTGCGGCTGGTCCTGCTCGCGGCGCATGAAGCGGCGGTTTACCCGGTCCTGGCGGTGCCAGTCGCTCTCCGAGGCGTTCTGGCCGGCGGCCGTGCCCGGAGGAGCCGGGGCCGCCTGCCCCATCCACGGGTCCCCCTCCTGGCCGCGGAAGAACTGCCAGGTCGAGTACTGGGTGTGGTAGGTGGCGCCGCCTGTTTCCCAGTAGTGGTAGTGGTCGCTGACCAGGTGGGAGGAGACGCCGCTGTCGCGCAGCAGCCGCGGCACCGAGTCGTCGAACGGCTCCAGCGGCCCCCAGGCGCGGTGCAGGAAATTGGGCCGGCCGGTGTGCAGGTCGCGGCGCGCCGGCATGCAGGGCATCGAGCAGATCCAGCTGTTGTCGAAGGTGACGGTGCGCTCGGCGAGCCGCCGGAAGTTCGGCGCATGCGTCCAGTCGCAGCCGTAGGGCGGCAGCATGTGCCGGTTCAGCGAGTCGAACATCACCATTACCGCTCTCATACGGTATTCGTCCCTTCAGGTGCCCGGTTACGCCCAAACCGGCTCAGGATCAGTTTGCTCCAATGGGGTGCCCGGCGCCGGCTCACAGAAAGTCGTAC
>JAPOZF010000265.1 GCA_026706165.1 Gemmatimonadota bacterium | reverse complement strand
CTCGCAGTCGGGCTCCGGTCCGACGGCAACGCCGCCGGCGTCCACGATGTAAGGGGGCAGCCAGTCCCCGCGGCCCCGGTTGCGGTGGTAGTAGGCGCCGGCGCTCAGGTCGATGAGCCCGCTCAACGGCCAGTCGGCCTTGAGGTAGGCGAACGTGTTGGTGCGCCGGGTCTGCCATCCGGGCCGGTAGAACTGGTTCAGGTACGGCACCCCGGGCCAGTCGCCGACCAGCCGGTCCCAGCGCGGGTTCGCCCGGAAGTTTGCCTCGCTGTAGAGCCGCTGGTAGGTGTCCTCGTGGATATCGTCGTACGAGAGGTAGCCGGTGAGGCCGATGCCACCGCGCGACGAAACCATCTTGGCGGCGATGTGCTCCCGCTCGTTCCTGGCCGAGCCCTCCACCCAGTCGGTCCCCTCCTGCCGGACCGCGGCGATCCAGGCGCGGGTCTCACCGCCGAACAGCGGTCCGGTGTCCACCCGCATCGAGAACCGCTGCCCCTCGTTTTCCCCGAGGGTGGTCGAGGCGGTCCAGGTCCGCTCCGCCGCCGGATCGTCGGTCCGGTAGTCGAAGGTGCCGCCCAGCGCCTCGACCGACCGGGAGGCTATGTCGGCCGTCCCCTGCGACACCTCGACGCCTCCGAGGTTCATCGGGTCGACGAACCGGTTCGCCTTTGCCCCGCTGAAGTAGTCGGAGGTGCCGTTGGGAAAGCCGTCGACGGTGGTGCCGATCTGCGCCTCGCTGATGGTCACCTGGAAGCCGCGCACGACGACGTTGTTCGACCAGTCGTCGAACCCGTACGCGTCCCCCTCCTGGACCGATACCCCGGGAAGGTTGTCCACCACTGCGGCTACGCTGGTGATTTTCGACTGCTGCCGGATCATCGGCGCCGGAACGACGTTGCGCGCGAAAGTCCGGGGTTCGTCGGCGACGACGCTCAGCGTATCGAGCAGCAGCGGAACCTCCAGAACGAGCGGGACGGTTTCGGTGGCCCCCGCCGTGACGGAGACCCGGCGCTCGACGGGATCGAAACCCGGCAGGGTCGCCGTCACGAGATAGTCGCCGGGGGCAAGGCCGGTGAACCCGTAGGAGCCGACGGCGTCCGTCACGCTTTCCCCGCGCGCGCCGGAACCGGTGGCGGTCACCAGGACGCCGGGCAGGGAGAAGCCGTTCTCGTCGACGACCGTGCCCTCGATTTTACCGGTTGTCTGGGCGGTTGCGGGGGCCGACGCCGACACCAGGGCGGCGAGGATTCCGAGCAGGGCGGGGGTGAGTGCTCGCGGTATTGCGGTCTTCATCTCACTGTTTCCTCCCTTGATGTTCCGGATTCCAGAACAAGGACAGGGAAACGTCACGAAGGTCGATACGACCCATTATACCACCAAAAATAAAGTTTTACTTCACGACGAACCGCGCCCGGATCTCCCGGCTTTCCCGGTACCCGATGCGGATGGCGCGCGCCCGCAACTCGTGGTTTCCCGATGACAGACGGATCGGTTCGGTGTAGAGCCGCCACCGCGGGCAGTCCCCCGTGTCCCGGGTATAGGCGATGGAGGCCCCCTGCGTGGCACAGTGAAGCTGAACCAGCATGGGGCCGGCGAAGGTCCCCCCCTCCGGGGCCGGTTCGATCCCCGGGCTTTCGGGGCTGATCGGCACGCAAACCACCGGGGCGGTTTCGGGCTGCCGGCCGTCCGGATACCAGCTCCGGACCATTTCGCTCTCCGGCATGCGGCCCATGTCCCCCACCTCGTCCAGCCAGCCGTCGAGTGCGCGACGCATGCGCTGCAGCTCGTCCCGCCACCGGGGATCCTCCGCCAGGTTGTGGATCTCATGCGGGTCCGCGGCCGTGTCGTACAGCTCCTCGACCGGTCTCGGATACCGGAACAGCGCCGACTGCGCCTCGTCCAGCGCTCCCTCCAGGTGCAGCCGCCACAGCTCCTGGACGATGGGATGCCGGTTGCGGTAGGGAATCCAGCCAAGGTAAGGAAGGTCCGGCCGGTAGTTCCGGATGTACTTGAAGCGGCGGTCGCGAACGGCGCGGACCATGTCGTAGGACTCGTCGTGGCGGTCCCTGCTGGCATGGACGTAATCGCGCGGGGGGCCGGCCTGGTCTCCCAGGAACGCGCGGCCCTGGATGTGGCGCGGGGTCCCGACGCCGGCCAAAGAGAGCACGGTGGGCCCGAGATCTACCGTGCTTACCAGCTCATCCCGTACCTCCCCCGGTGCCAGGCCCGGCCCCCGGACGATCAACGGCACGTGGATGCCGGCGTCGTAGGGCCAGCGTTTGCCCCGGGGCAGGGGGCCGTGGTCGCTCCAGTTGAATACCCAGGTGTTTCCCGCCAGCCCGTCCTCTTCCAGCTGGCGAAGGAGCGCCCCGAACTCCCGGTCGTTGTGAGCGATGTGGGTGTACATGCGCGCCATGGCCTCCCGCACCGCCGGCGTGTCCGGGAGATAGGGCGGCGGTTGGATGTCGCCGGGATCGAACTCCGGTGAAGGACACTTTTCCGGCCAGGCCCCGCTCTCGTGGCTGCGCACGAGGTTGAACACCGCGAAGAACGGCTGTTCCGGATCGGGGCGGTGGCGCCAGTGGGCGTGCGGTCCGAGCTCGTCCCAAGCCGTCACCGGCGGCTCGAACTGGTAGTCGGTCTTTGCGTTGTTAGTGCAGTAGTAGCCGGCGGCGCGCAGATATTCGGTGAAGCACTTGACGTAGTGGGGAACCACCGCCGAATAAGGCGTGGGCATCTCCGGGGCGGCGGGATGGACGTGCGTGGTCCGCATGTGGTGGGTGCCGATGGAGACGGCGTACATCCCGGTGATGACCGCCGAGCGGGCCGGCGCGCATACCCCTGCCGTGGAGAAACAGTTGGTCCACCGCCACCCCTGAGCCGCGAAGCGGTCGATGTTGGGTGTACGCGCTACCGGATCGCCGTAGCAACCGTAGAGCGGACCGGTGTCCTCGAACGAAATCCAGAGAATGTTCGGGGGTTGGGACGGCACGGTGGCTCGTGTCATCGGTCCGAGAGACAGATCACCCCTGCTTGGTGACCCGGTCCCCGACACGGATCGCTCCGCTCTCGACGACCCGCGTGTTTATGCCGCGCAGGCACATCTTCCTGCCTTCGTCGGAGTTGACCAGGAGCATCGCATCCAGGCCGAATCGCTCGACGAATTTCTTGCAGCCGGTGTGCGGAACGGGCGTGACCTCCAGGACTGCCGAGCCGATTGCGAGCCGCGTCCCCGCCGGCAGGTTGTCCAGACTGAGGTCGAGGTCGATGAACAGCTGATCGCCCGCCAGCGGCCAGCGCTCCCGGCTGCCGGCGACCAGATCGGCGACCCGGGCGTTCATGACGGTCACCTGCGCATCCGGGTTGGCGTCGCGTGGAGGTGTCGCGAGTTCGCCCCGGGTCCGCCAGTTGTCCCCTGCCAAACCCTCGTCGACGTCGAGCTTCCCTTCCCGCAGAAGTTCCCGCTCTCCGATCTGCGGCCGTCGCGAAATCAACAGCAGCGTTCCCTCGTCGGCAGGGGATTGGCGAATGTGCGCGAGCTCGTTGAGCTCCCGTGACGAGAGGTGTTTCGGTTCCATTGCCATCATCCTTTTATGAGGCGCCATCTACCCACTACGCACCAATATCCCCCTCCCCATATCCTCTCTCAAGCTCGCCAGACAAAGAGCCTTTAACATCCCCGCCAGAAACAATCCGAAATCCTCTTCCAACCGATAGCCGTCCCTGTCCTGTAACAACAGCCCCGCATCCATCAGGTTGCCAAGCACATCCGTAAGGGCCTGCGCAGACTCGGCCAGATCCGCTTCCATTAGTGCGGCGGAAGTTTTCGGGCCTTCCAGGAGGAGGACAGCGACGGGCCAGCACTCGGGCTCCACGAGGGTGCGGAGAACTTCCACCATGTTGGACGATGGCATGTCTTCTTCCAGTGCTTCGCCGCCGGCAAAGCATACGAGGCCGCTGCGGCTCCAGAAGCTGAGGCCCTCAAGTCCCTTGTCCGGAGATATTCCTCTCCTGATTCGTCATATCGCAAGTGGGGATCAGAAGCCCCAGTGCCGTCATCAGAGCGGCATGTCGTTCCCCCTTGTCTCTCAGGCCGCTGATACGCTGAGCCAGTCTGGCGCCGAGCGTTTCAATACCGGTTTCACTGTCGATCCCCAACAACGCATCCGCCGAAATGCCAAGCGTTTTGCACAAACCTGGCAACGTCCCCACATCCGGCAGGGACTCGCCGTTCTCCCACTTGGAAACGGCCTGCGGACTGACGAACAGGTCGTTCCCCAGTTGTTCCTGTGTGAACCCCTGATGCTTCCGCTGTTCCTGTATCCTTCGTCCAAGCTCAACCGGGTCAATCATGGCGTGCTATCTCCTTATCCTCCTTATCCTGGGTACCTACGACACGCTTCCATCAAGCGATGGTTGTGGTTGCCGCACAACCAGAATAGCGCATTTACCCGGTTGTCGGCATTGAGCAACGCGGAAGCAGGTCAACTGCAGGTTGAGCTTTTCCCCAGGTAAGAGCGCGGCCGTTCGCAGCTGCAGGGGAGCGAGCTTCTCGAAGGCGCGGGCGGCACGCAACACGGGAGAAGTTCGGACGCCAGCCGTCGATGGTGTGCCGGCCACGGGGGCCATCCTTTCATGCGGGGTGATAATGGCTAGGTTTTGAAAAACAGGAGGGCTTTCTCACATGGCTCAGGTT
>JAPOZF010000157.1 GCA_026706165.1 Gemmatimonadota bacterium | reverse complement strand
TCTTGTTGCCGCCTGTCGCCAGGCCGGTGAGGTCGTCCCGCTTGATCCATATCTGCGGGCCGCCGAGAGTTCTGGACAACGCGGGGCAGTGTTCGAAGGGAGTCGGCAGGGCGGCGAGGGGGACCCTGGGCAGGCGGTCGAGGACAGCCTGAAGTTCCGCCCGTCTGCTGGCATTCTGCTGGTTCATGGGATAGTCTCCTGTCTTCGCACTTGGAGTGACGAAGTTCGGCCCCACCGGCTCGCTCGCGCCAGCACCTGCGGCTCGTCGCGGGCACGGTCCTCTGGAGGCGGGCAGTTGCCGCCTGGGTTATCGGCCTGGTCTTCCGCGGTGACGCTCCTGCTGCCGGACCCCTCCAACCCCACCCATCTCCCGAGCCCCGATCATGTCAGAGCGAAAATTCCACCTGCACCCCGAAACTCCCTTCCCCGTCGGCGTCGAGTACTACCGGGCCCCCATCCCCAAACGGGAAGTCTGGGACGCGGACTTCGCCGCCATCCGGGCGGCGGGAATGCGGGTCGTGCGCAGCTTCAGCTTCTGGAACCACATGGAGCCGGCTCCCGGCCGCTACGAACTGGATGACTTCGACCTGCTGTTCGACCTGGCGGAAAAGCACGGCCTCCGCGTCTGGCTCGACATCACCCTGGCGACGCACGGCTCCTGCCCGGAGTGGCTGCTGCGCGAGCATCCCGACATCCGCGCCGTGGACCGCCACGGCAACCCCCTGATGGTCTCGGGAAGCGCCGCGGCCCCGCAGGGAGCCATCCTGCACTGCTACGACCACCCTGCCTGGGAGAAGTTCGGCGGCGCCCTGCTGCGCCACGTGGTGAACCGCTACAGGGACCGGGACAACCTCCTCGTCTGGGGCCTCTGGGACGGGGTGGCGCCGGGCAGGGCCGGTCCCGAGCCCTACCCCTGCTACTGCGAACATTCCCTTGCGGCGTACAAGCGCTGGCTGCGGGCGCGCTACTCCCTCGAGGAGCTCAACCGCCGCCTCCTGCGCCGCTACCGCACCTGGGATGACGTCGCCCCCCCGCGCGACAACCACAACGTCGTCGAGATGCTGATGTTCCGGCGTTTCAACTGCGCGAACCTCGTCGAAAAGCTGAGGTGGATGGTCTCCGAGACCCGGGCCATCGACCCCCGCCACGAGGTGCGCGCCCACGGCGTCGTCGTTCCGCAGCCCTGGCACGAGGTCTGCGCCGCCGAGGTCGACAGCTGGGGAATGTCGATGTCGTCCAACAACCTGCTGACCTCCACGGACCCGTACCAGATCGCCAACCGCGCCTTCGGCTTCGACGCCTCCCGCGCTCTGGCCCCGGACGGACGCTGGTGGAACGAGGAGATCTACGCCGGCATGGCAAAAGGCGGGGTCACCTGGAAGAAGCAGTCCGCCCCGCAGGAGCTGACCGCCCTGCTCTGGCTGACCCTCGCCGGCGGCGCCTGCGGCTGCATGTTCTGGCAGTACCGCCCGGAGTATCTCAGCTTCGAGTCCCCCGGGTACAACCTCGCCGCCCTCGACGGCGGGCCGACGCCGCGGCTGCGGGCGGTCAGCAGGGCGATCGCGCGCATCGAGGGGATGAGGGAGCACCTGCCGGTCGACTGCGGCCGCGCCCGCGCCGGGATCGTCTACCACGCCCCGTCCCAGGAGCTTTTCGGCCTCAACGGCGAGGCGCAGCGCTTCAGCTCGGACCTCACCGGTGCGTGGACGGCGTTGTGGCGGCACGGAATCGCCGCCGACCTTCTCACCCCCGCCATGGACTGGACGGGGTACGACCTGCTGTTCCTGCCCAACCTCGCGCTCATGGACGGGGGTGCGCGCCGGCGCTTGGAGCGCACCCTCGCGGACAGCCCGGGGACCCGCTTCGTCGCCGAGGGCAGCTTCGGCCTGTACTCGGAGGACGGGCAGTCGAGCTACGACCCCCCGGAAGGGTTCGGGGAGCGGTTCGGGGTGCGCGTCGCCGACTTCTCGCAGGTTACCGGGCTCGACATCGAGGAGGGGCGCAATCTCCTGCGCACCCCCCTCGCGGAGCTGCCGGTCGCCACCCCGTGCGGGTACGCCGTTTTGGAGCCGGCAGGGGGGTGCGAAAGCTGGGCAAGCCTCGACGGCCAGACCGTGGGGGTGCGGACCGCGGACGGCCGCTTCACCTGGCTCGGTCTCACCCTGTCGGCCGGCTTCGCCGAGGAAGCGCCGCCGGAGCTGGTGCTGGGGCTGGCCGCCGAGGCCGGGGTGCGCCCCCCGGTGCGGGTCGAAGGGGCCGAAGTGGTGCCGGTTGTTCGGCCCTCGCGGCAGGGGGGCTGGCTGCTCTTCCTCCTCAACATGCGGCGGGACGCGGCGGGGGTGCAGGTCCGGACCGAATGGCAGCTTGAGGAGGTGGAAGACCTGTTCACCCGCAGCCCGGTGCCGCTCCCGGAGGACGGGGACGGCTTCGAGATCGGCATCGACGGCTGGGAGATGGCGGTCTTCCACTGCCGGGAGGTATAGGGCTGGCAGCGAGGGATTGAGCCAGGGAAGAGTTGCCGGGTCAACAAGGCGTCAGGAAGGCCCCGCCGGGACCCGTTCCCGCATCCGGGCGTCCTTATTTTCAAACGATGACCAGCTCTCTTCGCCCACCTCTCGCCGAACCGCAGGAGCCGACCCCATGAAAACCGCCATTGCCCTCACCCTGTCCCTGCTGCTGACCTCCGGCCTTCGGTTCGCCGGCGCCGAACAGGGGCAGGCGACCTTCGCCGGCGGCTGCTTCTGGTGCATCGAGGCCCCGTTCGAAAAGTACCCCGGCGTGATCTCGGCGGTCTCGGGATACACCGGCGGGACCGAGGAGGACCCGACCTACAAGCAGGTCAGCTCCGGCCGCACCTCCCACATCGAAGCGGTGCTGATCACCTACGACCAGGAGCAGGTCGGCTACGAGGAGCTGATCAACCACTTCTGGCGCCAGTTCGACCCGACCGACGAGGGGGGATCCTTCTACGACCGCGGCCACCAGTACACCTCCGCGGTATTCTACCACGACGAGGAGCAGAAGCGGATCGCCGAGGCGACCCGGGCGGCGCTCGATTCATCCGGGCGCTTCGACAAGCCGGTGGTCACCCCGATCCGTCCGGCGGGCACCTTCTACCCGGCCGAGGAGTACCACCAGGACTACTACCGGAAGAACCCCGGCCACTACAAGAGGTACCGCACCGGCTCGGGCCGCGACCGCTTCATCGACAGAATCTGGGGTGACGATCCGCCCGCATCCGCGAGCCGGGGCAGGTCCTCGAGCAGCCGTTTCTCCAAGCCCTCCGAGGGGGTGCTGCGACAGAAGCTGACTCCCCTGCAGTTCGAGGTGACCCAGGAAGACGGCACCGAGCCCCCCTTCCGCAACGAGTTCTGGGACAACAAGCGGGAGGGGATCTACGTCGACATCGTCTCCGGGGAGCCGCTGTTCAGCTCGACCCACAAGTACCGCTCCGGCACCGGCTGGCCGAGTTTCTGGCAGCCCCTGGTCCCGGACAACATCGTCGAGAAGGCGGACAACAAGCTGTTCATGACCCGCACCGAGGTGCGCAGCAAGCACGGCGACTCCCATCTCGGACACCTGTTCGACGACGGCCCCGATCCGACCGGCCTGCGCTACTGCATCAACTCCGCCTCCCTCAGGTTCGTCGAGAAGGACCGGCTGGAAACGGAGGGCCTGGGGGAGTTCGCCCACCTGTTCGAGTAGCGGGGGCTCGGGTTTCCACCCTCATCAGGCGCGAGAGCCACATACAAGGCGCCTTCCCAGCAGGGCATGGAAATGGCCTCTTCGTCCGTTTCTTCGTGAATTCGGCCTCCACTACACCCTGAGGGCAAAAAAGCACGGATCGCGCGGGCAGGCGCTTTGCGAGCCTGGGCGCAAACGTGACAGGACCACTCTATCTTCCCTGTTTCGCCCTGTTTCGCCCTGTTTCGCCCAGGCACTTGCGCGGACCGGCGCGCGCACCTCAGACTCCATCGAAGACAGAAGTCCTTGGCCAGCCGCGGCCCCGCGGCCGCCTTCCACCAATACTTCCTCCGGCAGGACACTTGCAGATGAAGGTTACCGAGATCGAAGTTCACGAGGTCACCCACGAGTACCACGACTGGATCGCCTGGCAGCTCCTGCACTACGACGGTCCGCGGCGGAGCACCATCTACGTCGCCCACACCGACACCGGGCTCATCGGTCTCGGCGAGAAGGGGGGCGCGCCCGAGCCGCAGGAGGTCCTCGACCAGTACATCGGCAGCAACCCCTTCGACTGGATCGGGGACGAAACCTCGATCGCCCTCGGGACGGCGATGTACGACCTGATGGGCCAGGCCGCGGGCGTGCCGGTGTACAAGCTGTTCGGCCAGAAGCACCGCTCCTGGGTGCCGGTCTCGAGCTGGACGGTGTCGACCTCCCCGGAGCGCATGGCAGAGGCGGTCAGGCGCTACGCCGCCCGCGGGTTCACCTGGATGAAGTTCCACCTCTCCCCGTTCGAGAACGTCTTCGACCAGACCGAGGCGATGCAGGAGGCCGCCCCGCGCGGGTTCCGCATCCACTACGACTTCACGGGCGGAGGCACCACCGACCACATGCCCGACCTGCTCTCACGGCTGTCCAGCTACCGGATCGCCGGCTGCTTCGAGGACAGCATCGACGAGAGGGACGTCGAGGCCTCGATCGAGCTGCGCAAGCGGGTGCGCCTGCCCCTCG
>JAPOZF010000362.1 GCA_026706165.1 Gemmatimonadota bacterium | reverse complement strand
GGAGATCCTTGAAGTATCCGACATCAAGGACCATAAGCTTCGGTACCTGAGCGATGTGGTCTTGGTCAAGATGGACGCCCGCTTCCCTCAGCCGTCGACCTTCGCTGTGTACCGTGCACTCCAATATCGAGAAGAAGAATCTGCTGAGGTGCAGAGATTGTCGGATATGGGTAGAGATATGGTGCCTGAGGAAGCAAAGAAACACCAAGCCCTACCTTGGAGCTCTTCAATTGAAACCTCCAGAGAAGAGCGAGATCTCCTTTCTGCCATAGACAAGTTGGGACATGCCGTTGAGGAAAAAGACTGGGAGACCGCAGAAGCGAGGGAGGCTCAGAGTTCCACGCAGGATGAAAACGAACGTGCTGAGCTTGAGTCCTACATCCGGTCATTAGAGGCAGAGCGGAGTTCCCTACAGAAACAGCTTACAGATCAGGAGGTTCAGCATAATACTCTGACTAAAGGAGCAACTAGACTGATACCGACCGAAGAACACAGACATTTATTACTTGAGGCAATCCGTAAATCCAATTCCGAACTAAACTTAGTCTCGGCATGGATAGACCCTGTCGCATTTGATGATGAAATTCGCCAAGAAATTGCTAAAGCCATTGTACGAGGAACCACAGTTCGTATTGCGTGGGGAATGGGTGTGAGAGGAAAACGGCGGTCTGACTCAGCCCGCAATAAGGCAAAGGGTGACAAGGCAATTTCGGAGCTGACTAAACTTATCCCTAGAACCATGAAAGACAGGTTGCAAGTCCGTCTTGTAGAGACACACGAGAAGTTTATCATCTGCGACGAACTATTTTCGGCGGCGGGAAGTTTTAACTGGTTGTCGTACCGAGGTCGGCGAGACAGCGGGTATCGTCGGGAGGTCAGTTTTTACTCAGAAAGAAAATCCGACATAGAACTCTGGAAAGCCCATGCTGACTCGCTCTTTCAGCGCGGTTGATGGACAGGATTAGAATTGTCAGCCCCAAGGGAGACCCAATCGCGACAATGGAAGAATGGTCGGGGTGTGTAAGGTCGCTACAATGGAAAGAGGAACGTAGCGCCTATTCCTTGGCCGACTTCATACTGAACCGGGATGGTTCCCGGATTCTGAGAGAGCGCATATCGCGAGTATTGAACCTCTCCGATCTGCAGGTTCTCCCATGCATAGCCGCGCTGGTAGTTGGGGATCCGCAAGATCCGGTTGTTGAACAGTTCCTGGAGGGGGATGGTGTTGTTCACGGTGGGCGATCCGGGCTTGTTCCTCGACGATCTCGATCTTCTCGGTTCCACGCATCACCGCCACTACACGGGCACTATCGTCTTGCACCAGCCCTCCGATCCCACAACGAGGGCATCCGCCGAAGGAAGGAGCTACGTTGAGGCTGACGTCGTGGATGGCCAGCAGCGTCTCACGACTATCGTCCTGCTGCTTAATGAGATAAGTGGACGTTTTTATATCCAACTGGATATATTCATGAAATGAACCTGGTAGCCCGCCTGCGGCGCAGCGCCGGTCTGACGCAGGCCGCATTGGCCGAGTTGGCCGGCACCTCGCAACCGACGATTGCAGCCTACGAGACCGGAACCAAGCGACCGAATCTGCGTACGCTCCAGCGTCTGGCCTCTGCCGTCGGTCAAAGCGTCCACGTGTCATTCGTTCCGCACCTGACGCGGGAAGACCGCCGGAGCCTGGCCCTGCATGAACGGATCGCCGAACGGCTTCGCACCGCTCCCGCCCAGACGCTGGCCCGAGCGGAGGCGAACCTTTCGCGCATGCGTGGTCTTCACCCTGGCGCGTCCGACCTCCTCGACGAATGGGAACGCGTGCTGCAAGGCTCCCCGGAGGTACTCGCAGACGCGCTGGTCAACCCCGGATTGCACTATCGCGACCTTCGTCACGTCACCCCGTTCGCCGGCGTGCTGAGTGCATCGGAGCGCGCTGCCGCGTACCGGGAGTTCCGGCGCGACGAGCTGCAACGATGACCCGCGCGCAGTTCGAGCATAAGGACCGACGTGGAGGAGGTCCTGACACAGTTCGTGCAGGCCGCTCGGAAGCACGTGGCTCGTGAGCTACTGGCTGAGTAGCTGCAGCGCTCCGTGAATCTGTTCCTACCGAAAACCGAGTTGCCGGCCTCAGCACCCGCGGGTAGCGTAGGCCGCCCGCCACCGGCAATGGGCTGGGGACAGACAAAGCCTCAATTCGGAATGAACCGCGCACTGACGAAACGGCCGGTTGCCTTGTCAGAGTATGGTGAAACCCCTATAGTTCGGAGCGAACACCACCATGCTGAAGCCAGTCGAATGGGTCGGTGCGAGCAAAGCGGCTCTGAAACGCTTTCCAGAACCCGTGCAGGATCGTATGGGCTTCGCAATCTACCAGGCCCAGGCCGGTCTCCGGCACCGCGACGCCAAACCGCTCAAGGGCTTCGGCTCCGGCGTCGTGGAGGTGGTGGCGCGTCACGACGGCGACACCTTCAGGGCGGTGTACACAGTCCGGTTCGAGACTGCGGTCTATGTCCTGCACGCCTTCCAGAAGAAGGCCAGGCGGGGAATCGCCACGCCGAAGCAGGAGCTCGAGCTGGTCCGGCGCCGGCTGAGGGTGGCCGGGCAGCATTACCGCAACACACATGGCGGAGGGTAGAACCATGACCACATCCGACTCGACCGTCGAACGCGGCAGCGGCAACGTCTTCGCCGACCTCGGCCACCCCGAGGCCGACGCCCACCTGCTCAAGGCGGAGTTGGTCAGCCGCATCGACGCCATCGTGCGCCAGCGCGGCATCACCCAGACCGAGGCCGGGCACCTTCTCGGCCTTTCCCAGCCCGACGTGTCTCGGCTTCTGAGAGGCGACTTCCGCGAGTATTCCCTCGAGCGCCTGTTCCGCCTGCTCACCGCACTCGGTCGCGATATCGACATCGTCATCCGCCAGCCGCGCTCGGCCGCCGCTGGGAAGCTGCGCATCGCCGCCGCGGAACCCGTCTGACACGCCCTGTATGAAATACCCGATTACGCCTGGCGAGATTCTTCTGAAGGAGTACCTGGAGCCCATGGGGATCTCCCAGGACGCCATGGCCCGTGCCATCGGGGTGGCCCCGCGTGCGATCAACGAAATCGTTCACGCGTAGCGGTCGATCACACCGGCCATGTCAATTCGCTTCGGCGCCTTCTTCGGCCAATCGGATGAATTCTGGCACGGGATCCAGGTGGAGTGTGACTTTCGCAGGCTGGCTGGAGAGCGGAAAAAACTCACCGGTGGCGTCCGCCCCGCTTCGACGCTGACCCTGGGGCCCTGATCCTTTGGCTGGGCGCGCCCCCGGCCCCGGCTACGACCTGGCCCCTGCCGTCGGTCTCGCCGTACATGTGTCATTCGTTCCGCACCTGACGCGGGAAGACCGCCGGAGCCTGGCCCTGCATGAACGGATCGCCGAACGGCTTCGCGCTGCTCCCGCCGAGACGCTGGCCGCCGCGGTCACGGGGGAGCCCGAGGTGATCGTCATCGGGTCTCAGGTGATTCATGCCTGGATCGAGGACGACATTCCCGGGGCAGCGATCACTCGTTCACCTTCCAACCCGGCAGGGAGATATCGAACTTGCGCGTTGGCGCATAGATCTTCTCGCCGGCGGGGTAGGGACGGTCCTGCGTGAGGATGTAAATGGCTCCCTCGTGGACGTAGATGATCTCATCGCGGGCGTCTCCCACTACATCCTCGACCAGACCTCCTGCCCACTCGAACGGCAGCCCGTCGCATACCGGCCGAACGACCTTTCTGCCCTGCGCGTCGTAGAACCCGTTTGCCTCCGGGGAACTCGACAGGTACAAAAGCTCCTCGCCATCCCCGGACCAGTTCACCGCCGGGCCACCCTGGCTGATCGTGTCGGGCTCGCACCGAAACAGCGGATCTCCCCGACCGCTCACCAGGTTCAGGATCCCGTAGTTTTCCCAGCGATTGCCCATCCACATCTCCAAGCCCGGCAGATCCGGCCGGAAATTACCCGCATGGATTCCCTGCACGTGGCCGAAGCGGTGGTGCCTCAACAGCGCTCCCGTCCGCGCATCCACGAGGAAAAACCCCGGATCGCTGCCGGCGATCCCGATCTCCGGACCGTTGCTTTCATCGCCGTCCAGCTCTCCGAACGCGGCGTGATCGACGTGGCCGGCGCCACCGGAATCTTCGATGTATTCCGCCCCTTCCATCAGCCACAGAAGGTTTCCGTCCCCGTCGTAGAGCTGATACCCCGGCAGAATCTCGTCGCGGCCATCCCCGTCCACGTCGCAGAACCAGATGTACATCCCGTACCACGATTCGTGCGCATCCTGACGCCAGCGCAGGTTCAGTGCCTCATCGTAAGCCCAGATGGAGTAGCCGGTGCCGGCATGGTCGCCGTCTCTCAGGATCAGATCCTGCGCCTTCTCCGTCTTCCGAAGCCGGCAGGGCCACAAGGCCCCCAGTTTGTGCAGGTGCGGCTTGACGCTGTCGCCGCGGAACCCGCGGTACGGCCCTGCCCCGGGCAGTTCCGTCTCGGCCGCTGCTTCACCGGTCCGCCCGCTCACCATGCGCAGCAGATCTCCCTCGACCCCTGTGAAGTCCTCTACCCCGTCCCCATCCAGATCGTGCACGACGCGGTGTTCCAGACCTGATGCCGCGGGATAGACATTCTCCCATTGCTTCTCTCCGTCCATGTCCAGGCACGCGATGCGTAGGCC
>JAPOZF010000080.1 GCA_026706165.1 Gemmatimonadota bacterium | reverse complement strand
CCCGTCACGGTGCCGGTAATCCAGTAGAAAGCCCGCCAGATCGGGGTCCAGCTCGACCCGCCCCCGGACGCCTTCGAGCAGCATGCTGCCGGAGGGGGCGGCGGAGCGTTCGTCGATCCAGACCGCCATGTAGCCGGGATGGATCTTCAGGGCCAGCCGGGGGCTCAGGTTCAGCGCCTTGGACCCCGGGCGGACGATCGGGGGGTGGTTGTCCGATCCGTCCTCCTGCACGGGGAAGCGGGGGATCAGTCCCACGCGATGCTGCAGAATCAGGGAGGCGTCCAGGGGGGAAATGTTGCCGGCTGCGGGGTCGAACGCCTGGGCGTCGACATTGGCAGCGAGCGAATCCAGGCCGGTCAGGAAGGGCTCCAGCACATGGGAAAGCACCTGGGCCGCGTCGAAGGTCTGCAACCGGCCGTTGCCGTCGGCATCCCCGAAGAGGCCGACAATGTTCGTCGCCGCGGTCCGCACATCCGGGACGCCCGTCTGCGTGAGGGCGTCATCGTAGCTCACTTCCACCCGGTCCCCCCGGGCCACGGCCAGGGCACTCTCCGACCCCGTCAGCTTAACCGCCAGCCGGCCGACGAACTGACTGTCGTCTGCACCCACCTCCATGAGGGTCACCGAAACCGGATTGCCGGCGCCGTTGCGGCGAGCTTCCACGGCGAACTGCTCGGGGACCAGGGGGTCGAGGTTGAGATCCGGGTCGGTTACCAGGATCCGCAGCGAGTCCCCCGGCTCGGCCGCGGCGGTGACGGCAAGCAGGCCATCCTCGCCGCCCACTGATACCGAAACGCAGTTTTTCGACGCATCTCCTGCCTCGTTCAGCGAGTCGTCGTAACAGGCAGTCACCGCGCTCCCCTTCCCGACCTCGATCCGGTCGTTGCCCGAAACCGGGACCCCCCGGACCGTGGCGAGAGAGCCCTGGAACAGCCCGGTGCTGGCGTCGACCTCCACCAGGGTTACCTGTTCGGTGTCGGCGCCCACTTCCAGGCGAACCACCAGATCGTCGGAAGAGGCCGGATCGCGGTCTTCATCCTCGTCCCGCACCTTCAGCGCCAGCTCCGTCCCGGGGAACAGCAGCAGAGGCGCGGCTTCCAGAGTGCCGGTGGCCCCGATCCAGCGCAGCCGTCCGTCCGTCTTCGAGACCCCCAGGGCGCCGTCGTTGAGCAGCGCATGGGTCAGGAAAAGCTGGGCTGTTGTCACCTGGCGGAGGTCCGCGGTGTCGAAGGAGAGACTAACCAGGGTGCCGTCCCCGCCAAGCGAATCCCCCGGGGAGGCCAGAACGATCTTGAGGGTGTTGAAATCGGTGCCGGCCGCGGTATTCACCTCCAGGACCCAGTCGGCGGTCAGGTCGGTCAGGACGACCGCAGCCGGGGCCGCGGTCAGCAGGTCGGGGTCGTAGGCCACGAAGAGCTCGACCGCGACGATATTCTCGCCGCTGACCCCGGTCAGCCGCACCGGCAGATCGATGCGCGTTCCGTAGGATGCCGTCGTATCGGGAAGGATCAGCCTGGCGCCGGAAGGGGTGCTTGTCTCGGGGGTCTGGGACTGTTCCGGACCCGGCGGGGCCGCACCGGTCCCGGGAGTGGGGTTATCCTGTGCCGTGAAGTCCGTCTGGTTGTCGTCGGTGTCCGACCCGTCGGCGGACCGGGAGAGACTCTGGCCGGCCTCCACCTCGGGCGCCGGATTCCCCTCGCCGGCGTTGTGCTGGCCTGCATTCCCGTACTGGAGGGCGTCTACGATCTGGCCCTGGGGGTCGTGCAGCTGAACCGCATCGGGGCCGTTCTGCCAGTCGACGTTGGCCGTGAAGTCCCGGTGGGTGAGGGCGTCCCCGTTGGCATTTTGGTGGGCAACCACCAGCAGCCCGTCCGCCGGAATGGTCGCCCCGTCGAGGGCGATGGTGCGGTAAGACTGTCCGTTGCTGCCGTTTACCCCCACCAGACTCCACCCGTCCAGGACCTTGCCGGGCGGGCCGGAGATTTCGGTGAAGGCTTCTTCGGAATCGGTGCCGGACCCGTCGTAGAGCACCTCCTGAATGCGGAGCGGCGGGGTGTTCTGGCCCGCTGCGGGAGGAATCGTGGAAACGACGAGAGCCAGCAGGCCTCCCGCGAGACCGGGGTACCGGAGATATGCGAATGCAGCAGTGCGCTGTGTCATGGCCGTACCGCCTTGGATACAGAGGGCTGGAAGCAGGGCAGCTGGTTTGTCGGCCTGCTGTTCAGCACGGACCGTGCCAGCGCCGCCGGGGGGCTGCCCGGACGGGTCATCTGATTGTGCGGCAGGGAAATAGGACGAGTCCCTACCGGCGGTTCACCGCGAGCCGGTGTCACCTGCCTGGGGCACTCGGTGGGGCGGTACGGGAACAGTTCGGGCTGTCGCGGGGTTGCAACTGCGAACACCGCTCAGGGTCCCGATGCCGGCGGGTGACACCTCCCCGTACGAACCGTCCCGTCCGGCTGGTTTACCGGTGCGGGACTGAGGAATAAGGCCGCCGGTTCACACCGGGGACGGTCGGGGCGGAGCGGCTGCCGGTGCTGCCAGGGGACGCTTCTCGTAGTGAGGGCGCAGCCAGAAGAATCTCGGTGGTCCCGTTGTCCGGGATGGGGTAATTCGGCTCCAGGGATGCTTGCGGATCTGGCTATTTCTAAACTTTCCCTACCCGAAAACCGGCGGCATTCACATTCTTCAGGAGAAAGGCGACTGGTGATCATCCCCCTCATCGAAACAGCCAGGAACATTCGCAACCCGCATCCGCGTCCGGGCTCAGCCGGGGAAATCCAGGCTCGGCGGCTGATGCGGACTTCCGGGGCACTCCTCGCCGCCTGTGTGTCGGTCGCATCCTGTACCCAAACGCGGGAGGCGGCCGAGGCTGAGTTCAGCTTCTCTTTCCAAGGGGATGCCGAGGGTTGGGCCGCCGGGTTCGCGGATCTGCCCGCGGACTTCGACCCGTCGATCTACGAACTCGACTCCGGGCACCGCCGGCTTCCGGACGGTCTCGAAGGCAACGGCCTCTATATCCAGGGCCAAAATCGCAGCGACGACCTCTTCATGTTCTTCAAGAGGCAGGTCGGCGGGCTGAAGGCAGATGCGGAATACGCCGCCGTCCTTTCCCTCGATCTGGCGACCAACGTCCAGGAAGGTCTGGTCGGCATCGGCGGTTCTCCCGGCGAGAGCGTGTTCGTGAAAGCGGGAGCGTCCCCCGTCGAGCCCCTGGCCCCGGAGGACGACAACGGGTACTTCAGGATGAACATCGACAAGGGCAACCAGTCCAAGGGGGGCCGGTCGATGGCGGTTCTTGGCCACGCCGCCCATCCGGACGTGGCCGGGGAGGAGTACCGAATCAAACGCCTCGACAACTCCGGCAGCCCGGTTGCGGTCGCCGCGGACGGAGCGGGAAAGCTGTGGCTGATCGTCGGCACCGACTCTGGATTCGAGGGACTGAGCGCCTTCTACTACGCCCGCATCGCCTGCACGCTCACCCCGGTGGGAACCCCGGGCTCGGGGGGTTCCCCCCTCGGAGACGACTAGGGCCCCGGGCTTCCTCGGAAAACGCGCAGACCCCGTTGGCCAGCCGCATCTGCCGCACCGAGCGGCACTCCGGCTCGAACAGGTTCGAGCTCGCCACCAGGACGCAGACGCAGCGGGCGCGGCTGGTGGCGACGTTGAGGCGGTTGAGGCTGTAGAGGAACTCCATGCCGCGCGGCGCATCCTCCGGGCTCGAGGTGGTCATGCTGTAGACGACTGCGGTGGCCTCCTGCCCCTGGAACCGGTCGACGGTGCCGACCTTCGCCCGGCAGCCCAGTTTCGCCTGCAGCTCCGCCACCTGGGCGTTGTAGGGGGCCACCACGAGGATGTCCTCGAGCCCCAGCGATTCCGACCTCCCGTCGGCGTCCCTCCAGGTCACCCCCTCCCGGGTAAGCTCCGCCACCACCTCGGCGACCCGCTCCACCTCCTCCGGGCTGGTGCCCTGGTTCCCCTCGTGTTCCACCTCCTCCACCCACAGGCCGGCCCCGCGATACTTGGTCGGCCCCTCGACGGCCTGGAGCTCCATCCCTTCCCGGGAACTCAGCTTCCCCTCGTAGAACTGCCGCGAGGTGAAGCCGCAGACCGCCGGGTGCAGGCGCCAGGTCTGCTCGAGGAACAGGCCCTTCTCCTGCGGCATGACGCTGCCCTCGCCGATCACGTGCTGCAGCGCCGACACGTCGGTCCCTTCCGGGTGGCTCCCCTTCTGCGGCTGCTCGAGCTGCTGCGGGTCGCCGAGCAGCACGAGGTTGCGCGCGCACGGGCTCATGGCCAGCACGTTGGCGAGGCTCATCTGCCCGGCCTCGTCGACGAAGAGGACGTCCACCGATCCGGCGTACTCCTCGCGCGCCCACAGCCAGGCGGTGCCCCCCACGACGTTCGCCTCGCCCGCTTCCAGGGCGGCGAGCGGCTCCTGGTTGCTTGTGGTCTCCTCGATGCCCTCGGGGGCCTCGGCCGACAGCTCGCTCACCTTGTGCAGGCAGTCCAGCTCCACCCTTTCCTCCGCGGCGGCTTTCAGGGCGCTTTGCAGCAGGTTGTCGATCACCTTGTGGCTCACCGCGGAGACGCCGACTCGCTTTCCCCGCTTCGCCAGCTCGACGATCATGCGGGCCCCGGTGAAGGTCTTGCCGCTGCCTGGCGGGCCCTGGACCGGCAGCGCTCCGCCGTCGAGCACCCCGGTGAGGCGGCGCGCCGCG
>JAPOZF010000478.1:4249-4723 GCA_026706165.1 Gemmatimonadota bacterium | reverse complement strand
GTCGAAGTGGGCGTGGGTCTGCAGGATGATGTCGACGCTGCCGAAGGCGCCGACGTCCTGCTTGTACTTGTCGGGCACCGCGGGGTTGCCGTCGGGGAAGAAGGGGTTGCCGGTGAGCCAGGGATCGACCAGCAGCACCTTGCCCTCCGGCGAGGTCAGCTTGAGGGTGGCGAAGCCGATCATCTGCACCTGGACCTTTCCGTTGCCAGCCATGCGGCGTCTCCTTGCGAAAGGTGATGGTCTGTCGGTTCGGTCTGCAGGTCTGCAGGGAGGTAAACAACTGCCATTCCCCTGCCGGCGCTACCGCCGCGCTCCCTTGACCGGGCGCCCCCGCCCCGGCTTTATCCGGATGCGCCACCCCAACCCCAGGAGCCCACCTGTGTCCGGACCGATTTCCCTCGCCGAGGTCGGACGGCAGTTCCGCGACCCGCCCGCCCGCTACGGCCCGGTCGACTGCTGGTGGTGGGAGGCCGC
>JAPOZF010000478.1:0-4239 GCA_026706165.1 Gemmatimonadota bacterium | reverse complement strand
CCTCCTCGGCGATTCCCTGCGCTACATCTTCGACCCCCGCCTGCGGGGCGCCGCCCGCCTCGACCGCGCCAGGTTGAGGGAGCAGCTCGAATCGCTGAAGGAGCAGGGGGTCAGCGGCACCTGGTTCTACCCGCGCTGGGTCGGCGGCGAGCCGCTGCGCTCCGACCCTCCCTGCTGGTCGGAGGAGTGGTGGGACCTCACCCGGTTCTCCCTCGACGAGCACGAGCGCCTCGGGCTGATCTCCTGGTTCTCCGACTGGACCGCCCCCGGCGAGTTCCAGTCGCGGGTGCGGGAGGAGAGCCTCGGCCCCCGCCCGGAGTTCGGCGGCCGGCGCCTCGTCCTGTACGAGAAGCGCACCACCATCCGGGGCCCTGAGCGGGAAGGGGTGCAGGACTGGGAGAAGATCCAGAACTCCGAGCCGCGCGGGCCGGTGCGGATCGAGGTCCCCGTCGACGAGGAGATCCTGCACGCGGCGGCGTACCGTCCTGCCGGTGGGGGCATCGATCAGGAGACGCGGGGGTTCCGGACGAGTTTCTCCATTGCGGGGCGGTTCCCTGTGAGACCGATGCCGTGCGCTGGTTCGCCGCCATTGTCGATGCCGACGTACCCGGCGACTGGCAGCTGCACGCCGGCGCGGCGTCCGATTTCACCGCTTCCGCCTGGGTGAACGGCGAGCCGGTGCTGACGGGTGTCCGGGAGCCGGCCAGCTCCGGGACGGTGCGGCTGCAGGCCGGCCGCAACGAGATGGTGCTGCGCATCCTGCACCCGGGCGGTGCCCGGGTGCGGGCCTGGGCCGCCTTCTCCACCCCCGGGCACCCCCCGCCCGGCGATCCGTACGTCCCGCTCTTGAGGTGGTTCCGCGACCCGCCCCCCCTGCTGTTCGACGTCACCCCCGGGGCGCGCCGCGCCGGCTGGTTCCGCCTTCGATGCCCCGCCAGGGCTCGCCGGCATGCAGATGCAGCTGTACGGCCGCCGCCTCGAGGTCTGGGTCGACGGCGAACCGGTCTGCTCCCGGGCCATCGACTGCGACCCGCGGGAGCGGGGCCCCGCGCGGATAGAGAACCTCCGGATACGGCCTCGGGGGTCCGGACATGAAGGGTTCCCTGGTGCAGTTCGGTCGGTCCGGCAAACTGGCACCGGAGAACACCCGGCGGGGCCGGGCAGGGCGCCGCCAGGGGTGTGCAGGCAAGCCGGAACCCCTCGAGGTCCGGGGGGTGGGACCGCAGAACCCCTGTTTCGATATTTGCGCCGGGAGCAGGGTGCGTTGAGCGAAATCTTCCTGCCCATCCGGGGGTGTCCCGAGAGCTGGCAGGCCATCGAAAGGGTCTTTTGAAAATGGACTGGGGGAACCGGTTGTTTCGCGCTGTCGCCGCAAGCGCCCTCTTCTCGGCCGGGGCAGCGGCGGAGGAACTTTCCCGGCGGCAACGGCGGTTTCGAACTCGGGAATTTCAGCTCCTGGACGGTGGACGACGGCCAGGGATGGGACGTCGTCGAGTTCGATCATCCCGGCAAGAGCGGCCGCTTCTACGCCAGCACCTGCAACGAGATCTGGCCGGGCGACGGCGGCTGCAAGAACGGCAACGGCGAGCGCGACACCGGAGTTCGAACCTCCGCGGTCTTCACCGCGCCGGGGGGATTCCTCGAGTTCAGGATCTCCGGTTTCAACGGCCCCTCCTGCGACAACGGCCTCAGCCACATCTCGCTCAGAAGAGCTTCCGACCACGAGGAGCTTCGGAAAGAGTTGCTTCCCTGCCAGAACCCCTTCAGGCTGCACCGCTGGAGCCTCGAGGACCTCGCCGGGGTGGAGGTCTACGTCCGTGTAGAGGACGCCGATGCGGCAGCTTCCTGGGCGGTGATGGCCGTGGACGGTTTCCGCCTGACGAGCGAACCGCCTGACAGCCTCGATCCGGCCGCCCCGGACAGCGCTGAATCCCTTGCCGCTTCCGGGGCGGAGGGGCTCACCTTCACCTCGCGTCCGGACGGCTGGCAGGGGATCTACACCGTCGAGGACGGCGAGGTAAGGCAGGTTGTCCCCCACGTGGACTGGAAACTCTGGGATCCTTCCTGGTCCCCCGACGGACGGACCCTGGCCGCGGTGTCCAATCGCTTCACCTCGAATCTGGAGATTTACCTTTTCTATTTCGGGTCTGACGGGGCCCCGCCGGGCTCCGGGCTTTGATCGACCACCGCGGAGCGGACAACCAGCCCGCCTGGTCCCCCGACGGCAGGCAGATAGCCTTCGTTTCGGACCGCACCGGTGAGGGGGACCTGTACCTGGTTGCCTCCACGGGAGGCGACCCGGTCCGACTGACCCGCGGAGCGCCGGTTTCGCGCCCGAGCTGGTCGCCCGACGGAGGGCGCATCGCCTTCTCCCAGGAAGGGGACATCCGGTCGGTCGATCCCCTCACCGGAGTGATCTCCGTGCTCTCCGACGCCCCGGAATGGGAAGGGTACCCCGCGTGGTCTCCCGGCGGGGACCGGATCGCCTTGTCCGCCGACGGGGAGCTCGCCATCCTCGACCTGCGACAGGGCGCCGCCCGCCGGATCACCCGCGGCTACTCCCACGCAGCGTATCCGTCCTGGTCGCCGGACCAGGCCTGCATCGCCTTTTCTTCGTACCGGGAGAGGGCTCCGGATATCTATCTATTTGAAATCGACTCGGAGCGCATCGCCCGGATCACCCATGCCCGGGACACATGGGGCCACAGGGAGCCGGTATGGAATCCCCGGACAAGCGCGGTTTTCCCCCCGCCAGTGACGGTGCCCCCTCGCCATGGCAGCAGAACGAAAGTCGAGGCGAGGATCCTCGGCGAAGGAGCCGCCGGACTGATCCTCGAGCTCACCCGCGCCATCGCCGGCCGCCAGCCCGACTACGCCTGGAGCGCGGTCACCGACTCGAACGGCTACGGGGAGCTGACCATATCCGGCGACAGGAGGGTGTCCGGCTTCTACCAGGCCCGCGCCCGCAACCGGGCGGGGGAGGTGGTGGGCAGGTGGACAAGCATTCCCCTGAACGAGGGGCGCCCCCAGCTTGTGGAGCTGACCCTCGGAGGGGGAGTGCGGGTTGCCGCCATCCAGCCGCTGGGACCCGCAACAGCCGAGGCGCCGCCGGAACGGACCGGGCTGATTGCCCACTACCCGTTCGACGGGGATGCCCGGGACGCCAGCGGCAACGGCTACCACGGAACAATGGAGGGTCCCGTGCCCACGCAGGACCGCTTCGGCAAGGAGGACGGCGCCGTGCTCTTCCACGGAAGCGACCACCGCATCGACCTCCCGCACCAGGCGCTCGACGGCCTGTTCGACGTCACCGTCTCCTTCTGGCTGAAGACCACCAAGTCCGGAGCGCAAGCCATCCTCAGCGGCGCCAACCTGAGCAACGACAACGAGCACATCCTCTTTTTCATCAGCGAAAGCCGGTTCCGCTTCTACTCCCATGGCAGGGTCGGACAAGGCCAGCTCTGGTGCGACGTCGACGTGCGGCCGATCAACGACGGCGCCTGGCATCACTTCGCCGTGGTCCGCAATGCCTCGGAGGGCAACGCCGACTTCTTCATCGACGGCGCCGGGTATCTGGATCAATGGGGGTACCTGGAGCGGGCAGGATGCCACTCTTCATTTGCCGGCCGCCAGCGGCCTGGAGCCCGGCTTTCCCAACCCCTTCAACAGCTCCACGCTGATCCCCTACCGCCTGGCCGCCCCCGGCCCGGTGCGGCTGGAGATCTACAACGTCCTCGGCCAGCTGATGCACACCCTGGTGGACGAGGATCAGCCCGCCGGCTCCCACCGGGCAGGCTGAGACGCCCGCGACCGGCATGGGGCGCCGGTGGCCTCGGGGGTCTACCTGGCGCACCTGCAGTACCCCGGCGGAGTGCAGACGCGAAGGCTCCTCTACCTGGAGTAAAACCCGAGGCGGCATCCCGGGACGGGGGCGAACCTCAGCGGAGGCGCAGGCGGGCGAGCAGGGGATCGTGGTCGCTGGGGGCGCCGGAGAACTCGCAGTTGAGGTGGACGACCTCGAACCGGGGCCCGAGGTCGTGCAGGGCGCGGCTGACCAGCATGTGATCGAGCTCCTGGGAGTTTCCCTCGAAGATGTAGGAGTAGCGCTCGGCGGCCGGCAGGCGGTCGGCGAGGTTGAACAGCACTTGCGATCCGCCGCCTTCGGTGCCTTCCAGGATGGCCATCGGGGCGCCGAACCGGAACTCGTTGAAGTCCCCGAGCAGCAGGATCCTGGCCTCC
>JAPOZF010000302.1 GCA_026706165.1 Gemmatimonadota bacterium | reverse complement strand
TCGTGCAAGCGCTGTTCGAGCGCGTCGGCATGAGCGCGGAGCACGCCGCCACCCTGGCCGGGCTGCTGGTCGTCACCGACCTGCGCGGGGTCGTCAGCCACGGCACCTGGCAGACCGCCGGGTACTGCCGCATGATCCTCGACGGCAAGGTCAACCCCGCCCCCGACATCAAAGTGGTCCGGGAGTCGACCACGGCGCAGACCCTCGACGGCGACGGCGGCATGGGGCACCTGCCCTGCAGGCAGGGGGCGGAGTGGGCGGTCGGACGCGCCCTCGAGCACGGGGCAGCCGCGGTCACCACGCGCAACCACTTCCACTTCGGTGGGGCCGGCAAGTACTCGCGCATGGCCGCCGCCCGCGACTGCGTCGGGATCTCCGTATCCTCCCACCGCTTCAACCCCCGGGCAGGCAACATCCTCGGCGTCAAGGGTTCCTCCCCGATCAGCATCGCCCTGCCGGCCGGCGAGCAGCCGCCGGTGGTCCTCGACATGGGCTCCTCGTTCCTGCCCTACGACGACGATCTCTTCGAGCGCATGCCCTTCGCCTTCTTCAAGGAGATGGGGATCTCCGCCTCCGCCTACGGGCTCGGGGGAGTGCTGGCGGGGATCTACAAACCCGAATTCATTCCGCCCGCTTCCCGGTGGGAATCGAACCAGGGTTCCTTCATCGCCGCCTTCTCGGTCGAGAGCTTCATGGACCTCGACGAATACAGGGCGGAGATGGACCGCTGGATCGCCCAGGCGAGCGCCCTCGATCCGCTCCCCGGGTGCGACCGCGCCGAGCTGCCGGGCGGGCTCGAGTGGCGGCGGGAACGGGAGTACGCAGAAGAGGGCATCCCGGTCGGCGACGAGACCCGGGCCAGACTCGAGGAGATCGCCGCCGAGCTCGGCGTCGAGACGCCGTTCTCCCGCTACCTGCACACCCGCTTCGGAGACGGGACATGAGCGACCGCGTTCTCGGCACCTGTGCCATCGAATTCCGCGGCCGCGAACCGGCCCGCCGCCTTGTCGAGGAGGCGGGGTTCGAGTTCGTCCACCGGCAGGGGAGCCCCCCCTGGCGGAACGAGGAAACCCGGGAAAAGCTGGCCGGGTTCGCCGGCATCCTCGCCGGGGGAGAGTACTTCACCCCGCATACGATGGAGCTGGCCGGCGATCTCAGGGTGATCGCCCGCAACGGAGTCGGCTACGACCGCGTCGACCTCGACCTCTGCACCGAACGGGGAATCGTGGTCGCCAACACCCCGGGGGCCATGGCCGACGCCGTGGCCGATCACGCCATGGCCCTGCTGCTGTCCGCGGTGCGCCACATCGTCCCGGGCGACCGGACGGTGAAGTCCGGCGGCTACCAGGTCGCCCTCTCCGAAGACCTGTGCGCGATGACCCTCGGGCTGATCGGCTGCGGCCGCATAGGCGCCGAGGTGGTGCGGCGCGCCCTCGGCTTCAGGATGCGCGTCCTCGTCGACGACCCCTTCGTCGAGCCGGCGCAGCTGCGGGAACTCGGGGCCGTTCCCGCCGGCCGGCAGCAGCTGCTGGCCGAGTCGGACGTCGTCAGCCTGCACCTGCCGATGTCGGAGGAGAACGCCGGGCTGGTCGACGCCGGCTTCCTCGACGCAATGAAGCAGAGGAGCTATCTGATCAATACCGCGAGGGGAGGCCTGGTGGACGAGGAGGCCCTGATCGCCGCGCTGGAGAGCGGCCATCTCGCCGGCGCCGGCCTCGACTGCCAGGCGACCGAGCCGCCCGAGGGTACGTCGCTGCGGCTCGTGCAGATGCCCGGCGTCGTCGCCATGCCGCACTCCGCCTCGAACACGGTCACGGCGCGGGAGCGGATGTCCGCCGCCGCCGCCCGGGCGATCGTCGACTGCCTGCAGGGACGGGTGCCCAAGTCAGTCGTCAACCCGGAGGTGCTGGAGAAACTCGACCTCACGCAGGTGCCGGAGTCTCCGGCGGGACCGCCGGGATGAGGGGCCGCCGCATACGGCGCAGGTTTGCAGCGGCCCCAGGGACGAGGAGGTGCCGCGGCCCCGGGGAGATGGAGCGGCGGCTCCGGGTACGGAAAAGCCGGGGCTAGGACCGCGGGCGGGTTACCGAATTCCCGGGCATGAAGAACTCGTACTTGCCGCGGTCGCCGTACCCTTCGATTTCCGCCGGAGAAATGCCCGGGCTCTCCATGGCCGCGCGCACGATCCGCTTGTTGAACGGGTGGACGTTCCCGTCTCCGAGGTAATCGGCGACCGGCATCCACCGACTCTCGGCGATCTCCTCCTCCTGTATCGAGATCTCCTCCGAGACCGGGTGCAGCCGGCAGACGAAGTAGATGTCCGACTTGCCGTAGCGGTACCCGTGCCAGTGGCGGAAGCAGACCAGGGCGTCGAACTCCGTCTCCACCCCCGTCTCCTCCTGCACTTCCCGCATCACCCCCTCGACGAGATGCTCCCCCTCCTTGAGAGCCCCGCCGGGGAGCTTGTAGCGGGGCGGCCTGCCGTCGGAACGGTGGTACCTCTCGCTGACCACCAGCAGCTCCCCGCGGCTGTTCAGGGTCACCCCGCCGGCGCCGATGTAGTGCGAGGCGTAGGACGGGATGAAGGCCCCCGGATCGAGTCGATGGGTCAGCATCAGGTAGTCGTCGCCGCTGTGGTGGAAGGCGAACCCCGCCTCGACCGCCACCGGGATCAGCGCCGACAGCGCAATCGGAATCTCCAGCCAGACCACGCGGTACTCGGAACGCCAGGAATCGAGCGACTCGCTCAGGTCGCTCGCGAACCGGGGCGGGTGCGCGGGAAGACCTGCGGGATCGACGATGACCCCGCCGAAAGGGTTCTCACTGCTGGCAATTACGGGCATTGGCAATGGGAAGGTTGGATGCTGGAATGTCGGCCCCGCTCCCTTTCCTCCGGGGCGCGGGAACTGTCCGGCCTCCCGGAGCGGTACACCACGGGCGGCTTGGCGCTGGTGGGGAATCTCCCTCTGGGAACGTCCCTGGGCTTCGGAGCCCGGAGCCTTGGCCGGCGCCCCTCCTGATCCGGGGCTGCGGTAGACGTAGCTAGCGCCACCCCGCCCTGTCAACTGAAACTCCGGCGTTCCGGAGCGGCCCTTGCCATGCCGCTGCGGGCAGGGCTGCCGGCCTCCTTGCGGGGCGTTTCCGGAGTCGTAGCTTCGCCCGCATGGAACACTCCCCCTCAAAAAACCTCCGCGCCGGCCTTCCGGGCCGCTGCCGCGAAACGTGCTCTCCGTGGAAATCGCCCGCCTTCTCGCAGGACCGGCAGCGGTAAGCCTGTCGTTCCTGCTGGCGGCAAAGCAGGTCGAGCCGGTCGCCAGCCATTTCTACCTGTTCGCCTGGTACGGGCTGATCGTCACCTGCGACCAGTGGGTGCGCAGGCTCGAAGGAAGGTCGCTGATCTCCCGGTGCGGACCCGGCTTCGGTCTGCTGATGCTCTGGTCGGCGGCGGCCTGGTTCTTCTTCGAGTTCGTCAATTTCCGCCTGGAAAACTGGTACTACGTGCTCGTAACCGACCGCGGCTGGGTCCGGGCGGCAGGAGTCTTCCTCGCCTTCGCCACGGTGTTTCCCGGCATCTTTTTTATCGCACACCTGCTCGGCTGCACCGGCTTTCCGCGCTCGATCCGGGGACCGGCGCTGGCCATGACGCCCCTGCGGCTGGAGCTGCTCCAGGTCGCCGGGGCAGCCTGCCTGCTGCTGGCGTTCTGGTTCCCGCGCTACTGCTTTCCGCTGGTCTGGGTCTTCGCAATCGCCGCCTTCGCCCCGGCCAACTACCGCCGCGGCATCGACGGCCTGCTCAGGCAGCTCGAAGCCGGGGAGTACGCACCCACCCTGCGGATGCTGCTGGCCGGCCTCCTCGCCGGGGGATTCTGGCAGCTTTTCAACTTCTGGTCGCGGGCGAGGTGGATCTACACGGTGCCGTTCTTCGAGGAGCTCAAGCTGTTCGAAATGCCGCTGGCCGGATTCCTCGGCTTCCCCCCTTTCGCGGTGGAGTGCGCCTGCCTCTACCGCCTACTCGTCTGGCACCGGCTGGCCCCGCCTTTCGGGGAGTTTTCCGGGCAGCAACCCCAGGCCAACCGGCCATTCTTCCTGCCTTTGGCTGCGGCGGTCGCGCTTCTGTTTTCCGCGGCCGTCTTCATGGAGGTGGACAAGCGCACCATTACCTCGCTGACCCCTCGCGTCGAGAAAGTGGAAGCCCTGGAACCGGAGGTGCGCTCAGCCCTGCGGGAAGCCGGGGTGCGCTACCTGACCCAGCTCGAGGGCTTCGGTTCGGACCGGCGATGGCAGGCGATTGCCGGCATCCTCGGCGAAAGGGAAGTCGCGGACCTGAAGCGCACCGCCGGACTGTACCTCCACCAGGGAATCGGGGTGCGCTGGGGGAATCTCCTGCACAGGGCGGGTATCCGGAGCCTCGACGACCTGCGCGACTTGGCAGCGCATGGAGTTCTGGAACGCTTGCGCGCTGCTGCACGGGAAGACGAGGGCCTGCCGAAGCCCGCCCAGGTCAGGGTCTGGCTGAGAAGGCTCCCTCCTTCCCGGCAAGAACCCGGTACCCCTCTTCCGTATTGAATCCGGCAACTGCTCGCGCCTGGCCTGGCCGCAAGTCAGGAGCGAGGGTCCCCAAAGCGCGGCACCGTGGGCTTTGGTCCGGTTCTCCAAACGCCTCCGAGTCAAGTATCCCTGCGGATGGACAGTACCCCATCGGATCAAGATACACCCCGAAGCCAGCCAATGTCCTT
>JAPOZF010000358.1:381-4754 GCA_026706165.1 Gemmatimonadota bacterium | reverse complement strand
CATCGCCATCGGGGTTTCCGCGGTCAGCACGTTCTGGATGTCGATGTCGATAGCCTACCGGGAGGGGAGCATCAACGTGGACGGTCCCTCGCGCTATCTGCCCCAGTACACCTGGGAGTACGTGGGGCGCAGGATCGACGAGAACGCGGGGCCGAACTGGCTGGGCTGGCTCATCCGGCTGACGGGAGGCGGAATGATGGCCGGTCTGCTGATCCTGCAGCGCCGCTTTCTGTGGTGGCCGTTGCATCCTCTCGGTTTCGTGGTCAGCATGGACAGGGTGATGGACACAGCCTGGTTTCCGGTCTTCGTTGCGTGGTCGATCAAGTCGGTCGTTCTGAAGTATGGCGGCCTCAGAGGGTACCGCTCGCTCATCCCCCTTTTCTACGGGTTGATCCTGGGCCAGTTCGTCGCCGGGGGATTCTGGCTGATCGTGGACTATTTCACCGGGATGAGGGGCAATCAGATTGCGATGGACTTCTGATGTCCTGACAGAAGTCACTCAAGCGTCCGCATGGCAGGCGCATCTGACTGCAACCATAATGTGCCTTTGAGGAGACACCCCCAATGAAAATCGAATCGATAGACTTCCAGATCCTCGAAAGCGATCCCGTCGAACCGGAGTGGCGTCCGCTGCGGACGATGCGGGAGTATCCGGGGTCGACCAGGGTGCGGTTCGGGCACCGGCTGTTCAGCGGGGAGGGGATCCGCCTGGAGCCCAGGCCGGCCTACACCTGTCTGCTGCGGATCCGGACCGATGCGAATCTCGAGACCGTCGGATCCTTCGCCTCCGGCTGGGGGAAAGAGGATCTCGAGTGGAAGGCGCGCACGTTCAAGCTCCAGTGGGCGCCGGAGCTCGTCGGGCAGGACGCGCTGAACCGCGAGTACATGTGGCACAAGATGTGGATGGCCCGCCGCTACTTTCACATGACATCGACAGACCCTCTCGCTTTGATCGACACGCTCTTGTGGGATCTGGCGGGGCTCCAGGCCAGGTTGCCCGTCCACAAGCTGCTCGGTGGATTTCGCGACCGTGTCCCGGCCTATCTCACCGAAACGGGCATCCCCTACGAAGACACGCTGAAGTCGGCTCAACGGGCAGTGGACGAGGGGTACAAGGGGTTCAAGGACCACTCGATGCTGGGCGTCGAAACAAACCTCGCCCTCGCCAGGGACATCCGCAGTCTGGTCGGCGACGGGATGGCATTGATGCACGATCCCGTCCAGCAATACAGCGTCGAAGATGCCATCAAGGTGTCGCGCGGGCTGGAGGAGCTGGGTTACACATGGATCGAAGAGCCCCTGCAGGAGTTCGACATCAACGGGCTGAAACGTCTTTCCGACGCCGTCGACCTGCCGGTGATGGCGCTCGAATCGATACAGGGGAACCCCTACCTGGCGACCCCCTATCTCGTGGCCCCCCTAGCTCGGCGCCGGGGGGCTCGATCTCGTGCGCAACACCGGGCTCGGGCTCCCCGGCAACGTGAAGCTCGCCAATCTCGCGGAGATGTTCGGACTGAACGTCCACGGCGGAGGGGCGCAGGTCGTGGCGGCGATTCGAAACGACGACTGGTGGGAAGTGGGGGCGTGGCCGCCGACGGCCGCTGACCGGTCGATTTCCGCGGCATTTGCCGGCCTGATACGGGAAACCACGGAGGTAAGGGACGGCTATATGTACGTGCCGCAGACGCCCGGGCTGGGGCGGGAGATAGACTGGGAGCAGATCGAGGCGAGGACCATCACGACGGTATGAAGGCAGGGAATCGGCAGATCGTTCGTCATGGGTCCACGGCCGTAGTTCGGGCCTGCTGCCCATCAATCAAATCATACGAGAGCCCTCAATGAACCGGAATGGCTTGAGAATCGGAATTGTCGGTGCCGGCAACATGGGACGTGCGCATGGGCGGGCGGTTGCCGCCTGCGGAGGGCAGGTCGCCGCGGTTCACAGCACTCGCCTGGAAGCTGCACAGCAGCTGGCGACGGAAAGGGGTGCAGAGACGGCCACGGATGAACTCGACGCATTGTTCGAGCACGACATCGATGGCGTAGTCATCGCCGCGCCCCCTCCTGTACGCCTCCAACCGGTGCGCATGGCTTGTGAACGGGGTATCCACCTGCTGATCGAAAAGCCGCCTGCGCTGAACATGGACGAGGGACGGGCATGCCTGGAGCAGATCGAAAGAGCCGGGGTAATTGCCGCGGTTGGTTTTCAATTGCGTTACGCCCCGCTCTACGAGAGGCTGAAGGATCTGTTGGCCAGCGAGACGGTCCATCTCATCCAGACCGTCTGTACAGTCGATTACTATCTGAGCTTTAAAATGCCGCCCTGGTTCCTGCAACAGCAGATCAGCGGCGGGCCTGTTGCCGAGCAGGCCATCCACCTGCTCGATTGCGGACGTTTCGTCCTTGGCAATCCCGAACCGGTTCAGGCGCATGCGCTCGCAGTCAAGAACATGGCGCTGGATCGCCCCGAATTCGACGCCGAGAACGCCGTCCAGATGACCTACGCGCTCGACAACGGTGTCCTTGGCACCCATGCCAATCACTGCGGCACTGAAGGATTCAGCTTTGATCTCGAGGTTATCGGCCCTCACCTGCGTCTTCGCGCAAACGCGACCCGAAACCGGATATCCGGCTACCTCAACGGGCAGGAGTTGGACGAGCCGGCGCCTGAAGAGAACAGCCTGGGCATGGACAAGACCGGTGCCTGGTTGCGCGCTGTCGAAACAGGGGAACGGTCCCTGGTTCGCTCGCCGTATGCTGACGCGATCCACACTCTGGCGCTGGTGGAGGCCGCCGTCAGAAGTCGCGGCACCGGCAGATTCGTGGGAGTGGAGGAGCTGTAGGCGGGGCAAGATTCCCGCGGCGCGCCTTTGCCCGGGGATCGGCGCCCGGGAGACGGCGCCCGAAGATTCCTGGTTTCGACGAGCACCGTCTGTTTCCGATCACGCCGACGCAACCGTGATCGCCGCCATCCTGTCATCGTCGAGCTCGACCCCCAGGCCGGGGCCGTCCGGAACGGTAAGGTATGAGCCTTCGGCGTGTATGCGTTCCACCGCAGGAGACGCCGTGTAGAGCAGCGGGCCCATGGGGTCGCACGGGAGGTTGAGGTTGGGCATGGAGGCCCCCAGATGGAGCTGACCCGCGGTGCCGAGGGTGGATTCCTGGTCGGTGCCGATGGTGCAGTAGATGCCTGCGGATTCGGCCAGGGCATACAGGCGGCGGATGTAGGTCGGGCCGCAGAAGACATTGCACAGGTTGAAGGCGGTACAGGCCCCGCGCTCGATCGATTCCAGACCGCGTTCGAGGGTGGGGGTATGGAGACTGACGGGGAGGTCCATGCGCCTGGTGAACTCCGCGCAGACGCGGAGGTCCCAGGATGGCTGTTCGAAGTGGATGGGGTTGTGGTGACGGAGGACGTCGGCGTAGCGGAGAGCTGTCTGCCAATCCGGGAATCGCCCTGAGAAATCGATCTGCTTGAGCCGGATCCTGTCCCCGAAGCGGGAGAACATGTCGGTGAGAAAGCGGTTGTCGAATTCGGCGTCGTCGCCCGAGATGTAAAAGCGGAAAAGATGATGGCCGTGGTCGACGAGGCGCTGAAGGTAACCGGCAGTCGCCTCGTAGTCCTCCTTGACGAGGACGCCCCAGGTCGGAAAACAGCAGTAGATCCTGTCCCGGAACTTGCCGCCGAGGAGACGGTAGGCGGGCACCCCCAGCGCCTTTCCGTTGAGGTCGTAGAGGGCGAGGTCGATGGCGGAGACGAGATGATGGTCCGAGACGGTGCTCCCGAAACTGTGCGTGCGCAGGAACTCGTTGGTTTCGGTGATGCGGGTGGGGTCGCGGCCGACAAGGAGTTCGTTGTACTGGCGGACGACAGCGGCAACGTCGCTGCACTTGCTGTCAGAGGCTTCGCCCAGGCCGACAGGGCCGTCGTCGACGTGGACTTTGACGATGAGGTGACCGGAGATGTGTCCGGTGACGCGCGGTGTCTCGATCTGATGGGCTTCGATCTTCGCGATTTTCACTTCACACGCCTCCAACGGAGTCAGCGGTCAGCCGGTTCGGACGACTCCGAAAAACCCGGCTTTGATCATTTATTCAGCGATACGAGCGAGGAACCGAAGGGAACCTGTGCCGCCCCGGGGCCTGCCGTGAACCGGCTTCTCAGCGCGGCAGCCGCTCCATGCTGTCCCGGCCCTCGGTGATGAGGATCGACTGGTTCACCGCCACGTCGCGGAAGGTCTGCAAGCGGTCGCTCGTCGGCCAGTACACCTCCAGCACCTCCACCTGCGCCGCCTTCCCGAGCCCGATCATCTGCATGAACGGGTTGCCCCCGAAGCTGCTGCCGCTGTTGACGTGCCGGTAGACGGAGCGGC
>JAPOZF010000358.1:0-370 GCA_026706165.1 Gemmatimonadota bacterium | reverse complement strand
GATACCCGCCCCCATCCCGGCCCGGTTCGACTGCACGCCCCGCAGCCTGACCCTGATCCAGTTGTTGTCGAAGCCCGGATTCTCGAACAACGCGTTGCCGTACATGTCGCCGGGATAGGCGCCCCCCAACTGCATGTAGACGTCCTGGTCCCCGTCGTAGTCGAGGTCTGCAAAGGCCACCCCGTGGCCCTTCTGCAGGTGGCCGAACCCGCCCGCCATGGTCACGTCGACGAAGCCGGTCCCGCCAAGGTTGCGGTACATCACGTTCGGC
Source organism: Gemmatimonadota bacterium (assembly GCA_026706165.1). The sequence goes on along the minus strand of JAPOZF010000358.1, from coordinate 99 downwards.
ATCAGGGCCTCGTATCCCGGGTAGCCCGTTCCCTGGTAGAAGTCCAGGTAGCCGTCGTTGTCCAGGTCGCCGAAGTTGCAGCCCATCGTCAGCGTCAGC
>JAPOZF010000527.1 GCA_026706165.1 Gemmatimonadota bacterium | reverse complement strand
TCCACCGGGCCGGGGGCATCGCCCTGGTCGCCCGGCGGCTGCAGCAAGCAGGGGTGCTGCGCGAGCAGTGCCGTACGGTCACCGGGCGCACCATCGGCGAGGAGGCGGAGGCAGCCCGCGAAACTCCGGGGCAGGAGGTGGTCCGCCCGGTCGACAAGCCAATCAAGGCGAGCGGCGGTCTCGTGATCCTGCGCGGCAACCTCGCCCCCGAAGGCTGCGTCGTTAAGCTCGCCGGGTACGAGCGCACCCGGCACGTGGGGCCGGCCCGGGTGTTCGAGCGCGAGGAGGAAGTCCTGCCGGCGATCGAGAACGGCACCGTCTCCGAGGGAGACGTGGTCGTCATCCGCTACGAGGGGCCGGTCGGGGGGCCGGGAATGCGCGAAATGCTGCACGTGACCGGCGCCATCATGGGAGCCGGCCTCGGCGACTCGGTGGCGCTGATTACGGACGGGCGTTTCTCCGGGGCGACCCGCGGCCTCATGCTCGGCCACGTCTCTCCCGAGGCGGCCCGCGGGGGCCCGCTGGCCGCGGTCAGGGACGGGGACGAGATCACCATCGACACCGAGGCCAAGCGCCTCGACGCCGCCCTCGACGACGCCGGGATCGCCGCCCGCCTGCGGGACTGGAAGGCGCCGGAGCCGCGCTACCGGACCGGCGTCATGGCCAAGTACGCCAAGCTGGTCTCGTCCGCCTCCGAAGGGGCGGTCACGGGCTAGCCAGCCGGGAAGACCGGCGGCGGCCTGCAGAAGCGTCTGCGATGGGGACGGGCAGCATCCTCTGCCGGGGCTGCGAAGCCGATTTCGGGTTCGCCGTTCCCTTCCACCGCTGCCCCGGGTGCGGGGGGCCGCTCTCCTTTTCCCTGGACCGCTCCTTCCCGCTCGCCGGGATCGCCGGCCGGCCGCCCGGCATGTGGCGCTACCGCGAGGCCCTTCCGGCTTTCGAGGAGACGGTCTCCCTCGGGGAGCAGCCGACCCCCCTGGTTGCGGCCGCCCCCCGGGAGTTCGGGAGGGAGGGGGTGCTGTTCAAGTGCGAGTACGCCCTTCCCACAGGGTCCTACAAGGACCGCGGCGCTTCCACCCTGGTCAGCTACCTGAAATCGACGGGCGTGACCGAAGCCGTTGAGGACTCGTCGGGGAACGCCGGGGCCTCGATGGCGGCGTACTGCGCCCGCGCCGGTATCGGCCTGAAGGTATTCTGCCCGCAGTCCGCCTCGGCGGGAAAGCTGACGCAGATCCTGCTTTACGGGGCCGGGCTGGTGCGCGTGCCCGGGCCGCGGCCCCGGGCTACCGAGGCGCTCCTCGAGCACGTGGAGGCTGCCGGCAGCGCCTACGCCTCCCACCTCTGGCACCCCCTTTTCCTCGAGGGCATCCGCACCATGGCGTACGAGACCGCCGAACAGCTCGGCTGGTCGGCGCCCGACTACGTCCTCTGCCCGGTCGGTGCCGGAAGCATCCTGCTGGGGCTGTTCGACGGTTTTTCCGACCTGCTCGCCGCCGGCGTCGTCAAGCGGCTGCCGCGGCTGGTCGCGGTGCAGGCGGCAAACGCAGCCGCGGTCTGCGCCGCCGAGCAGAACGGCGCCGGGCATGTGGAGCCGGTGCGGGATCCGCAGCCCACCCTGGCGGAGGGAATCGCCCTGCCGGCCCCGGTCCGGGACCGCGAGGTGCTGCACGCGATCCGCGCCTCCGGGGGGACGGCCGTCGCGGTCGGCGAGGAGGAGATCGCAGCCGGAGCGGCGGCGCTCGGAAGGGCCGGCTTCTGCGTCGAACCGACATCCGCGATCGTCCGGGAAGGGCTGCGGAAGCTTGTCGAAAGCGATTCCCCTCCTCCCCCCGGGGCCACCATCGTCGCCGTGCTTTCCGGGCACGGCCTCAAGGCCTCCCCCGCCCTGGCGGAAATCCTCGGCTGAACCGGAGAAATGCCCGTCAGGTCCGGGCTTTCAGCTCCTTGAGCCGCTGCGCCTCTTCCGTGTTCCTGTAGTAGTCGTCGAGGGGAAAACAGCCGCTGACCATGCCGTTGCGCGGGGCGGTGGTGCAATCGCTGAAGGTGCGGCAGATCCGCTTGCGGGCCAGCTCTCCCCCGCCGTAGAGCAGATCGTGCGGCAGGTCGGGGTACGACAGCACCATGCGGCCCAGGCCGACGAAATCGACCGCCCCCGAACGCACCGAGGCCTGGGCGACGTGGGGCAGGAACTCCTGCAGGTAGCTGTACCCCGATCCGACGAACACCCGGTCCGGGAACGAGCTCTTCAGCCGGGCGGCCGCGGCGATCTGCCTCGCCACCCCGGCGAGCGGGTCCTCGGGCGGCTGGTACCCGTCGGACGGCGGAAACAGCGCCGGGCGCTGGATGTGGGGGTTGTAGTAGGGACTTCCGCAGGTGAGGTTGACGAGGTCAACCCCCCACTCCCCGAGGGCGGCGATGAAGCGGCGGGGCTCGTCGAGGTCGATTTCCAGCGGATCGTCCGGGTCGATTCCGAACCCGTACTGGTAGGGTAGAATTTCCTCGAAGGGCTCGGGAACGCCGGTTCCGGGCCTGCCTCCCTCCCCGTTCGGACCGGGTCGGAACGGCACGAAGTCATAGGAACTGAGGCGCACTCCCACTTGCAGTTGCGGCGCCTCGCTCCGGATTCCCTCGACGATCTCGCGGCAGAAGCGGGTGCGGTTCTCGAAAGAGCCGCCGAACCTGCCGGGGCGGGTGCGGGCGCTCAGCAGCTCGTGGCCGAGATAGCCGTGGCAGTGCTTGACGTCGACGAAGTGAAACCCGGCGTCGCGGGCGATGCAGGCCGCCTCGACGTAGAGCTCGATCAGCTGTTGCAGGTAGTCGTCGGTGACCGGCGGGTGGCCGGGGTCGAGGCCGAACCTGCGGTCGAGAATCGGGTGCCTGTAGGCGATGCAGGGTTCCATCCGGTCCTTGCGGAAGGGCCGGCAGAAGCGGCCGGAATGGGTCAGCTGGAGGCCGGCCACGAGGTCGTCGGCGGAGCCGAAGCGTTCCCCGTGGGCGGCGGTCAGGATCTCCCGGAGCTCCCGCACTCCGTCCCGGGTCGAGGCGCAGGCCATCAGCTGGTTGGGGTTTGCCCTCCCCTCCGGACAGACGGCGAACGCCTCGCCACCCCAGATCAGCTTGGCCCCGCTGCGCCCGAAGTTGCGCCAGCGCCGGCGCACATTGTCGGTGGGCATGCCGTCAGCGGACCCGTCCCACCCCTCCATCGGCTGGATGGCGAAGCGGTTGCCCGCCCGCCTGTCGCCGATGGCGCACGGCTGTGCCAACGGCGATTCGGGCGCCTGCAGCGGAGTTTCGTCGCAGGGGAGCGAGGCCCCGATGGCTTCGAGGTGAGCGCGGAAGTCGGCGGCCTGCTTGAAGGCGGACACCCGCGGATGGCGGTCCCGGCGGCGCGGGGGCCTTCCCGAACCGGCCTCAGCCACCGGGCCTTCCGGAATCCCCGGACATCCGACCGGATCTGGGCAGGTAGATGACCCCGGCGATTCCCACCGCCACCAGGGCCAGGCTGATCAGCTGGGCCCCGGTCAGGCCCCATGCCACGACCGGGTTCAGGCGGATGAACTCCACGGCGAAACGGGCGACGCCGCTGAGAACCAGGTAGAGGGAGAACGAAATCCCGGGGACCGCCAGGCGCATCCGCGTCGACCAGAGGACGCCGAAGATCGCCAGTCCCATCAGGGTTTCGTACACCGGGGCGGGGTGGACTTTCTCCGAGGTCGGGACGACTCCGTCCGGGTACGCCATCCCCCAGGGCAGGTCGGTCGGGACGCCGTAGTCCCCGTCGCCGGCCAGTTGGCAGCCGATCCTGCCGATAGCGTAGCCGATCGCCAGGCCGATGCCGACGGCGTCGGCCACCTCGGGAAGCGGGGCGCCCCGGCGGCGCACCAGCCAGACGACGGCGGCCGTCGCCAGGAACAACCCGCCGTGCCAGGTCAGGCCGCTTCCGGAGAACACCGCGCCGAAGGATTCGCTCCAGGTGGCGCCCGGGGGAAGCTCGAAGAGGATGAAGTAGAGCTTTGCCCCGGCGAGGCCGGCGAGGATCCCGGCAGTGAGGATGGAGGAGGCGAGCTCGGGGTCCAATCCCTTGCGGCGCAGTTCTTTCTGGATGAAATAGTGGCCGGCGAGGAAACCGAGCACGACCATTGGGCCGAAGGTGGGCAGCCTGAAGTCGCCGATTTCCAGCCAGTAGGGATACATCAGTTCGTGGCCTCGCCGGACCCGGCTTCCCCGCCGTCCCCGGCGAGGCGGGCGATTTCACGCCGCACCTGCCCCGTGACCTCCCTGTAGACCTCGTAGTTTCCCAGGCGCTCGCGCCGGGCGGCGTACGGCGCCATCTCGACCGGGGGGCCGAAGTTGAGGCTCACCCGGTTGCGCCGGGGAAAGCGGCCGTTTTTCGGCAGCGCCTCCCGGGTCCCGGCGACGTGCACGGGAACGATCGGCAGGTCGAGCTCGATCGCCAGCAGACCCACCCCTGTCCTGAACGGTTGCAGAGCCCCGCTCGAGGACCTGGTTCCCTCGGGAAATACCAGCAGCGGCCGCCGCACCCCGATGAGGCGGCGCAGTGCCAGCAGGCTTTCGAGAAACTCCTCCTGCCGGTCGAAGGGCACGGCGTCGAGCATGGTTCGCAGGAACCAGCTCAGCGAAGGGGACCTCGAGAGGTAGTCCCTGGCCGCGGCGAGACTGATCCGGTCGATTCGGGGCCTTATCGCCAGCAGGATGGACGGGGCGTCGAGATGGCTCGTGTGGTT
>JAPOZF010000505.1:3661-4753 GCA_026706165.1 Gemmatimonadota bacterium | reverse complement strand
GCGGGACCGGCCGCGGGGCCCGCACCCGCCACGGCTTCCACTCCCCGGCCGGCGGCAAGACCGGGACCACCAACGAGTACGCCGATGCCTGGTTCATCGGCTTTACCCCGCACCTGGTCGCCGGGGTCTGGGTGGGGATGGACGACCCGGCCCGGACGCTCGGAAGGCAGCCGGGATCGCGCGCCGCGCTCCCGTTGTGGGCCAACTTCATGAAAGAGGTGTACGACACCATCCCCGAGTACCGGAAGCGCCGCCGCAAGGGCTTCGATTACCCCGAAGGGTCGGTCAGCTCCCTGCAGGTCTGCGAGGACAGCGACCGCCTGGCGACGCGCTACTGCCCGAAAAAGTCGGAGGAGTTGTTCATCGCCGACGGAGTCCTGCCCGAGCGCTGCCACCTGCATGGAGGGGCGGGGCGGCGGAAGCGGGAGCACAGGTTCTGAGCATGCCCGGTTTCAGGAGGCTGCCGCCCGCCAGGGCAGTGGTCCGGAATCATCGGCTGCTCCCGGGAAGCCCCTCCGGGGGAGCGGGAGACTTTCGGTGCCGCGACTGAACGGGGAACAGCTCGCCGAAGAGCTGGGGGAGCTCTACGAGCAGGTGCCGGCGACCTGCTGCGCCAGCTCCGGGGAATGCTGCTTCCTGACGGAGAAGGAGATGGAGGAGGGGTACGCGACCATGTTCCCCCTCTACCGCGCCGAGTACCTCAACATCGTCCGCTGGGTGGGGGAGAAGTTTCCCGGGGAGAAGCGCGAGGAGCTGCTGGCGGTGACCGAGGAGCGGCCGCGGCGGTGTCCGTTCCTCGCCGGGGAAAACCGCTGCTCGATCTACCCGGTGCGGCCGCTGATCTGCCGCACCTACGGGGTGATGACCCCTTCTGCCATTGCCGAGGCGGTCGAGCGCCACGAGGGGGAGGTTCCGGAGCGCTGGCTCAGGGGGTTCGCGGTCCGCGAGGGGGGCATGGTCTGCCCCCGGGTCATGGTGACGCAGCCGGCAAAGCTCGCCCGCCACGCCAGCAACCTGATCACCTCGGCCTACGAGCGCGCCCTCGTCCGCCTGGGAGGAAAGGTCGAGCTCGTGGAAGGGGAGGAGCGGCAG
>JAPOZF010000505.1:0-3651 GCA_026706165.1 Gemmatimonadota bacterium | reverse complement strand
AGCGGCAGAAGCTGATCCGCCGGCTGATCGGGCGCCGGCTGCCGGAACGCTGGACCTGGGGCGGCTTCAACGCGCTCCGCTTCGCACCTCTCGAATGGATCAGGACGAACCTGGGGAAGTACTGGAACAAGGCGGAGTTCCGCGGCCCCTGACTTTCAGTTCGTGGAAAGGGGCAGGGGCGTTCGATGCCGCGGGATCAACGCCGGTTTCTCCGAACCCGCAGCAGCGACCGGGGGGCTCGTTACCAGGGGTCCACGGCGATTACCTCCGGACCTGGAGGACGCAACGGGCACCGGAGCAGGCGCGCGTCAGGGTGAGGGTATGCCCCGGGAACGGTCCCCAATTACTAGGAAGCGACCAGCGAGCGCAGCACCCGCAGGTTTTCGACGTCCTCGGCCAGGTCCTCCCCCTTGGGGGTCTCGATGATCACCGGGATCTCCTGCAGGCGCTCGTCGTTGACGACGTTGCGGAAACCCTCCAGGCCGATTTCTCCCTCTCCGATATGCTCGTGGCGGTCGACGCGGGAGCCCAGCTCCCTCTTGCTGTCGTTGGCGTGGATTATCCGCAGCCGCCCGAGGCCGACGATGTCGTCGAACTGCCTCATGGTCGCAGCGTACTCCCCGGCATCGGCGAGAGGGTAGCCGGCTGCGAAGAGGTGGCAGGTGTCGATGCAGGCCCCGATCTGTCCTTCGTTGTCGACCCGTTCGATTATCCAGGCGAGCTCCTCGAAGCGATGGCCGAGGTTGGTGCCCTGCCCGGCGGTCGCCTCCAGGCAGAGGCAGACCTCGTTGTCCGGCACCTCCTCGAAGACGCGGTTGAGGTTGGAGGCGATGCGGTCGAGCCCGGTCTCGACCCCTGAGCCGACGTGGGAGCCCGGGTGGTATACGAGGTTGGGAATGCGCAGGAGGTTGCAGCGTTCCACCTCGGTAACGAAGGACTGCAGCGACTTCTCCTCGAGTTCGGGATCGGGCGAGGCGAGGTTGATCAGGTAGCTGTCGTGGGAGCAGGCAACCCCGATCCCGGTGGTCTCGATCGCCTCCAGGAACTGGTCGACCTCGGCGGCGGCCAGCTTCTTGGCCCGCCACTGGTTGTTGGACTTGTTGAAGATCTGGACGGTGTCGCAGGTCGCTTCCCGGCCGCGCTCGATCGCCCGGAACACCCCTCCCGAGATCGACTGGTGAGCCCCGAATAACATCGTCAGAACGGCTTGAGGACCGCGAGCAGGACGATGGCGACCATCAGCGCCGCCGGGATCTCGTTGAAGACGCGGTAGAACTTCTCGGTCCTCCTGTTCCGGCGGCGCTCGAAATCCTTGCGGTAGCGCGCCATCATGCCGTGCAGGGCTCCCAGCGCGAGGGCGAGCAGGAGCTTCAGGTGCATCCAGCCGCCGGTGCCCGGAGCGCCGTACCCGGTGGCGGCGATCAGCAGGAATCCCGTGACGAAGACGACGATTCCCGAAGGGTTGACGATGACCCGGAGCAGGCGGCGCTCCATGGTCTCGAAGGTGCGGTAGGCCTCGGAGTCGACGGCGACCCCGGTGTGGTAGACGAACAGCCGCGGCAGGTAGAGCAGCCCGGCCATCCAGGCGATCACCGAGATGAAGTGGATGGCCTTGAGCCAGAGGTACCAGGGAACCAGGCTCTCGATCACGTCGTTCCCACCACGGCGACCGCCTCGACCTCGACCAGGAGGCCGGGGACCACCAGCTGCGGGGACATCACCGTCGCGCTCGCCGGCAGGCGGCCGGGAAAGGCGGCGGCGCGGGCGTCGTTGTATTCGCCGTAACGCTCCATGTCCGTCAGCCAGGCGGTTATCTTGACGACGTCGTCCAGGGTTGCTCCGCCGACGGCGAGCACCGCGGCGACGTTGGCGAAGACCTGGTCGGCCTGGGCGCGCATGCTGTCGCCGCCGACGATGCTGCCCCCGGGGTCGAACGCCACCTGCCCGGAGACCCAGATCGTGTCTCCCACCCGGATCCCGAGGTCGTGGCTGAGGTTCGCGGCCCAGGTCCAGCCGGGTGGACGCAGGGAGGTTCTGGCAGCCATGCTTCACTCACTCCATTTTGAATTCGTAGGGGCAATCGGGGGGCCGCCCTTGCCGGGCAACGCCCTCCGGGGGATGCGGCCCAGTATCATTCACAATGCCGGCAGCCCTGTCAATTGACCCGGCCGCGGGGCCGGCTTAGGTTGGCCGCCACCTCCTGAATCCCTCCCGAAGAATCGCATCCCGGGCAGACCGCCATGTTGATCAGGGACGTAAAATTCTACATACAGCCCGACGGCACCCGCCGCCGAAGCGTCGCGAACGGAGGCATGGGAACGATCGAAAAGGTCCCCCCCGGCCTGTCGGGTCTGTTCACCCACTCCGGCGGCTTCCGCGACGGTTCGATCCGCATCGACGAAGACCTGATCGATCCGGGCGCCCTCTGCCTCGAGTATTCCGCCGCCGGGGAAAGCCCGCACTTCAAGTCGACCATCCGCCTGGTCACCGACGGCGATTTCGACGCCTACGCCGGTTTCGGCAGCGGCTTCCACGCCGACGACCTCGAGTGGGCGGCCAAGGAGTTCAAGGTCAGGCTGGCGCCGATGCTGCTCGGGGTCGACGCCTTCGACCGCGAGTTCATCTGGCAGCGGTTGTGGTACGCGCAGCGCTTCTTCTACACCGGCCGCGGGGTCGTCGACATGGTAGACCGCATGCTCTGGAACCTGGCGAGCCGCTACGCCTGCATGCCGATCTACAAGCTGCTGGGAGCCTCGCGGGAACGCGTCCCGGCGTACCGCAACATCGGCGGCGACACCATCGACGACCTGGTGGCCAGCGCCCTGAAAGTCAAAGCGGACGGTTTCGTCGGCTGCAAGGACCACTCCTACCGCGGGGTCAGGGGGAACACGCAGCTCGGGACCGAGCTGCGCCGGGCCCTCGGGGAAGACTTCATCCTGCTCCACGACCCGGTGGAATCCTACACCTGCATGGAGGCGATCCAGATCGGAAGGCAGCTCGAGAAGCTCAACTACACCTGGATCGAGGAGCCCCTGCAGGACTACGACATCATGGGGTTGAAGAAGCTGTGCGACGCCCTCGACCTGCCGGTCCTGACCCTCGAGTGGATCGGCGCCATCGGCGGCCAGCCGTTCAACACCGCTCCCTACCTCGCCCTCGGGGCTGCCGACATCGTGCGCCAGCGCGGGGTAGGCATCACCGGATCGGTGAAGCAGGCCCAACTCGCCGAGAGCTTCGGCGTCCGGGTTCACGGCGGCGATCCCCACACCATCCTCGCCAACAGCAACGACCCGATCTTCGAAGCGGCCGGCGGCGGGCTCGCTCCACGCCCAGCGGACGACGAGCTCGACTGTCTCGGCACCACCGTCGTCGAGGACGGCTGGATGTCGATCGCCTGGAAACCGGTGCGGCCCCCCGAACCGGACTGGGACGAAATCGAGCGCACCTCGGTCGCCGTGGTGTAGTTCCGTCAGGCGGGCGGGTGGGTGCGCTCCTCGCCTCCCCTGATGCCGACGCTGTCCCCCATCTCCCGGTAGTCGGCCCCGGAACGGCCGTTCCAGTCCCACATCACCTCGCCGTCCTTCAGAGTCAGATCGCAGACGAGCCGCCGGTCCCCCTCGTAGCGGCCCTCGAACGAGTCGAGATATCCGA
>JAPOZF010000205.1:30585-38057 GCA_026706165.1 Gemmatimonadota bacterium | reverse complement strand
CCAGATTATCGAGACCACGGTCTACACGATCGACGAGCTCTCCGACGCCGCCAAAGAACAGGCCCGCGCCTGGTATCGCGAGCACGGCCTTCCCGACGATTGGCACGACTACATCTTCGACGACTTCAAGACCATCTGCCGGATCATCGGCATCACCCTCAGCACCCATCCCGTTCGTCTCTACGGCGGAGGAACCCGGGACGAAGCCGATATCTGGTACCGGGGGTTCTGGTCGCAAGGCGATGGCGCGAGCTACGAGGGCCATTACAGCCATGCGCCCGGCGCAGCCAGGGCCCTGCGCGCCCACGCCCCCAAGGACACCGAACTCCACGGCATCCTCGACGCCCTGCAGCGCACGCAGCGCCAAAACTTCTGGCAGCTCCGCGCAACATGCCGTCGCATCGGCCCCTACAACCATGCCCAATGCATGAAGATCGACGTCGAGCGCGACAGCCCGACCTGGCAGCCGCCGACCGACGGCGCCGAGGACGCGGTCATCGAGGCCCTCCGCGATCTCGCAGACTGGCTCTACCGCCAACTCCGGGACGCATACGAGGCCGAAACCTCCGACGAGGCCGTCGACGAAGCCCTCTCGGTCAATGAGCACACCTTCAGGGCCGACGGCAGGCGCTTCTCCTGATCCGCCACGGCGATTCCGGCCTTCTCGGAGCGGAAGCTGAGCGCCTTCCCTTCGAACCCGGCGAAGACCGGTTCGTCCCGCACAGAGCCAAGAGCCGACACATGAAAAAACTGTTTCTCTTTGCGATCTGCGCCCTCGCCGTAGCTGCGATCGCGCCCGGCCTTGTCGCCCAGCATCCCGAAACTTCCGGATCGGCGCGCGTCCTCAACGGCGACACCATCGACCTTCGCGGCAAGCGCATCCGCCTTCACGGCATCGACGCCCCCGAGGCCGACCAGACCTGCCTCGACGCCAACCGGCAGCGCTACCGCTGCGGCGCCGTCGCCACCCGGGCCCTCGCGGCCCTCGTATCCAGCAACCAGGTCCGGTGCGTCACCCGCGACACGGACCGCTACGGCCGCTCGATCGCCCAGTGTTTCGTCAACGGAGCCGATATCGGCGCAACGCTCGTGCGCAGCGGCATGGCCCTCGCATACCGCCAGTACTCCCAAGCCTACATCCGCGAGGAGAACCGAGCTCGCCAAGCCCAGGCCGGCATCTGGTCCGGAAGCTTCGACTTTCCCTGGAACTGGCGCCGCACACGCTGATCTGGCCCCGCAGGAGACCTGTCGCATGACCCTCCAGTCGCAACTGCCCGAAGTCCCCGCCACCCTGTCCGCGCTCATCCGCGCCGCCATAGCCGAAGCCCGGCGCCTCGACCCATCCGTCTACCAGCCGAAATACCACATCTGGCATTCGTCCCATCCGGCCGCCTGCTTCGTCTGCGATGCCGGCGCCGTCGTCGCCGGCACCCTGATTCCCGCCAGCGAATCTCTCCAGTCCAGCAGCACCTGCTATCCGAACTACTTCCCTCACGCCTGGGAACAGGCGTTGCACGCGATCGACGCCGCTCGCTGCGGATACATCGGCGATGCCCTCGCCTATCTCCAGCGGGCTCACGATCCCGGAGCGCCCTTCGATCCCGCGGCATTCTCCGAGATCAACGACGCGGTCCTCGAAGCCCTCGGTCCGAACTGCAACGCCACCTACACCGACTGGCCGACTTTCAATGCCCACCTGGCATACATGGAACGGCTGGCCGAGCACCTCGACACGATCAATTGCTGACCCGGGGAACGCACCATGCTTCACCGAATCACGGGCCGCGCGAAGAAGTGCGGTCCGTCCACCATCAGCGCCATTGCCGGCATCCCCACCCACGAAGCCGCCGCCATCATCCGCAGGCTCTACGACCACCGCGCCGTCAACGGCGTCGCCACCGACGAGCTCGCCGCCGCCCTCGTCGACCTCGGCCTTCCCCCGAACTACGCCCTCCGCCATCCCAGATATCCGAACGGCCGCTGGAAGGAAGCGGACGCCGAATTCGACCGCCTGTTCGCGAACGTCCCCTTCGACGTCCGCTCCGTCTCGCTCGGTGCCTTCCTGGACGTCGCCCCATCCGGCTCCTGGGCCATCGCGGCCGCCCGGCACTGGATCGCCTATGCCGACGGGTTCGTAGCCGACTCCGGCTACTGGCTTTCCCGCAAGCCGCAGCCCTGGGCTGCCATTCGCCATTCCCATCCCAAGGTGGCCGGCCGTCGCATCATCGAAGCGATCCGCTTCGCCGCCCCGTCCTGACCGTCACAAGCACCAAGGAACCCGTCATGGTCCGCGCCCATCGTCCGACCTTCGCCGAGACCCGTCTTACTCCCGAAAAGCGCCTCGAAATCGCCGAGGCCGTCGCCGCCCGCTTCCAGCCCGACGGCTCCTGGCAGCAGCACGAATGGTGCTCCCGCACCAACGATTCCTGGGGCTACATGGCCGCCGTCGAACTCCCGCAGTGGAAGGACCAGGAAGCCAACTGCTTCTGCCTTGGCTCCGCCATCCGCATCGAGACGCAGCGCGCGATCCCTGAAATCGTGGACATCCTCTCCGCCGGCGGCTGCGACGAAGCCATGGCGCTCATTTACGCCCGGACCGCCGGCATCCATGTCTCCATCCCTTCCGAGCCCGGACCGCATGGCGATCCCGCCCTCGACGCCATAATCGACTGGAACGACGCGCACGGCCGGACCATCGACCATGTCCGCCGCCTGGCCGCAGACGTCGTCACCCAATGCAAGGCCGCCCTCCCGATCGACCTCACCGGCCGGCGCATATTCACATCGGATCTCTCCCAGAGCGGCCTCATCATCGAAACCAACCGCGGCGTCGAACTCAAGATCAAGTGGGACAACGAAGACGAGCCCGTCTGGTGGGACATCGACGAGTTCGAAGACGACCAGGCTCTCTTCCTGCAGATCAGCGCCGATACCCTCGTCCGCCTCGATCGCCGCAGCATCTTCCCTTCCCCGAGCTCGCCATGACCCGGCGCTGCAACACGCACACGGTCGACCGCGTCCGCGTAACCGACGACGGCGACCACCTCCCGGCCGGCCGCCGCTACTACACGAGCGAAACCGCAGCCCTCGCAGGCCTCCGTCGCTGGACCGCCCGGACCGAAGCCGACCATCCTGACCCCGACCGGCCCATCACCTACCGCTTCATCCTCTACCGCATCGAAGCGTTCTTCAGGAGCCGCGGCCTCGAAGCCTGGCATGACGGCTCCGAATGGCGAGATAGGGGGCCGCTGGCCCAACCACGTCCAGACGCCAACTCGTGAGAAGACCGAACACGGTCCTCGATCCGGACCAATCCCGACCTCTCCGCGTAACGCTATGGAGCTCATCCCATGCGAGAGCGAACTTCCTCCATTCACAGCGCCGACCGGCTTCTGAGACAACTCTGGGCGGACCGCTTCGCCGACCTCCCGCCAAGCGCACGCAAAGCTCTCGCCCGCGCTCTCGTCGATCTTCGCCGCGACGCTAGGAAACGGGCCGAACTCCAGTGGCGCCGGAACAAGGCACCGATGGCTTTCTACTGGCGCGTCGTCGCCGTCTACGCCGGCCATCTCGCCCGGGCCGTTCGATCCAATCCACCGCACCGACACCGGACCCCGCCGATCTAGCAGCAGCGGCTCCGCAACCTGCCAACTGCAAGGAACAACAATGACCAAGACCTACACGATCCGCCAATTCGGCAAGGGCGGCCTGCTCGACACGGATACTGTCGAGAACGCCGAGGACGACCTGACCATCCTCCAACTACTGCAGAACGATATCGGCCGCACGATCGCGGCCGACGGCGACAGGATCGAGATCGCCGTTGACGACGTCGATGACGAGCTCGAAGCCCACGCCAGGTCCTGACCCCGTGAACCCCCCCCCCCCGCGTTTGGGACGCTCCCTACGCCCATTGCCGGCGCCGGCACCGCCATCGATGCCGCTGCTGCCATCGAATCATGAACGCCGGCGAACCGGCCGTATGGTGCCGGCTCGGCCGACAGACCTACGTCCTGCATGCAGACTGCGCCGGCTCCACCGTCATGCCGAACCATCCCCATCATACCTGGCGCGACCAGTTCGCCGCCTGGGCCGCAGAACATGACCGGACATTGCGCGACAAGCACTGACCGGCAACCAAGGAGACTCCGATGACCGTCAACAAAAACCCCTGCCACCCCGCCAAGCCCTCCGTCCCCACCAGCCATGACATCGGCTGGAATACGCGCTACGCGATCGAGCCATACCCCTCCGAACGGGAAACCGACCTTGCATTCGCCCGCGGATACGCTTCCGGGCTCGTCGACCGCATCACGGACAATGCCGACGCCGCCCGATGAAGATTCGTAAGATCGAGCCGCATACCGAACAACAACAGCACCGGCCGGACTTCGGGGAAGACTCCGACCACATCGCCATGTAACTTCGCTCCCGAAAGGAGCCAGCCTCCTCATGCACGCACTGAAACAGGATCGCCGCGCCGATTACCGGGACGTGCTGAACGCGCCCGCTCACATGGTCGCCGAGATCATCCACGGGACCCTACATACTCACCCGCGGCCCGCGCCGGCGCACACACTCGCAAGTTCGGCGCTCGGCAACGATCTCGGAAACCCCTTCCAGTTCGGCAGGGGCGGTCCTGGCGGATGGTGGATACTCGACGAACCAGAGCTCCATTTCGGTGAAGACGTTCTGGTGTCGGACCTCGCCGGATGGCGCCGAGAACGCATGCCCGAGCTACCCGACACCGCGTATTTCACGCTCGCGCCCGACTGGGTCTGCGAGGTGCTCTCCCCCGGAACGCGCAGAATCGACCTGCACGAGAAACGGCCGATCTACGCCCGCGAAGGCGTCAACCATCTGTGGTTCGTCGATCCCGTCGACCGCGGGCTGGAAGCCTTCGAGCTCCGAGACCACCGGTGGGTGCTGATCGCCTCGCTCAAGGACGACGCCGCCGTCAGCGTCCCACCCTTCGAGGCGATCACGTTCAGCCTGGCAGACCTCTGGCCCGACAGTCCCGCAGCAGACTGAGCCCGACGCGGCCGCACCAAGCACCAGCCCCCCCTCAGGAGGCCCTCCAGACTTCAATCACGCCCGTTGAGACAGAATGGCGATAATGTCTCATATTCGGCCCGACTCTTCTGCTCGCACCCCTCCGATCCGCGCTTCTCGACGCCTTGTCGCCCCCGAACGAATCCGCTAAACGGCCATTTCTCTTAGCTGATCTGCTTCATTCATGGTCCAGGGCACCATCCAACTCGTCGACGCTAGGGGCCGCAAATACCTCACCCGCGAAGAGCGCGACCGCTTCCTGGCCGCCGCTGCTCGGGAAGAGGAGCCAAACCGGCAGACCTTCGCGCTGACCCTCGTCCATTCCGGAGCCAGACTCTCCGAGGTCCTCGCGCTTCGCCCTGCAGATATCGACCTGGACGCCACCGCGATCCGGATCCGCACCCTCAAGCGCCACGCCGAGCATTGGCGCGAGGTCCCGCTGCCCGCCGAAGTCCTGCGCGCCCTCGAACTCGTCCACGGCCTCCGCGCGGTTCGCCCCAGGCGCGCCGCCGAACCGCTCTGGCCCTGGTCCAGGGCAACCGGCCACAGGCGGATCGTCGCCGTCATGAACCGCGCCGGGATCTCCGGACCACAGGCATGCCCCAAGGGCCTGCGCCATTCATTCGGCATTGCCGCCGTCTCTGCCGGCGTTCCGCTGCCCACGATCGCCGCAGTCCTCGGCCATGCCGACATATCAACAACAGCCATATACACCACGGCCGTCGGCCTCGAGGCGCGCGAGTTCCTGGCTCGCATGTGGTCCACGTCCCCGTCCGGTACAGCTCCATGAGTACACCGACCATGAGAACCTTGCTCACTCTCGTCTTTCTTGTCTCCGCCTCTGGCGCCGTCGCGCACTCAGGCCACCCGCCCTCGCCGGCCGTCCAAGGCAACGGCCTGTCCACCCAGGTTCTCTTCATCGGCGCCGACCGTGCCCATAGCACTCTCACTGTCAGCGTCAGGATCACCAATACGGCCGACACGCCCGTTTACCTCGCGATCGTCGGACCAGAGCCCCTTGCTCTCGACAACAAGGGCGGCGTCCATCGTATCTCCCAAATTTCCGGAATGGCCAAGTGCGTATATCTCAGCAACTCTAGCATCGACGGCTGCATCACCAACCAGCGCGGCCACCTGCCCGGCAACAGCTTCACGCTGCTTCCGCCAAAGGTGCCAACCCTTGTCAACATTCTGTTCAAGGCCGAAGATCTTCAACCGGATGCCCTGATCAGTTTCACCATGAACGCCGCCCTCGCGCGCGGCCCGCGCCCTACAAACCGCCGCTCGAACGAGCAAAAGATCGAATACATCAACATCCATCTGCCACTGCTACCTATAGACTAAGGGCCGGTTTTCTCGGGCGCCACCCCAATCCGTTCAGCTGCCCGAGCTCCACCATCTTCGACCGAACCCGGTAGCGCCAGGACCCACCGCCATGCCGAACCAAGACGACGACGTCCCCAACGCGCCATGTGCGGACCGGCGTGCCATGTGCGGACCGGCGTGACACAACGAAGCTTGACCGAGCGCGATGAGATGAGCGGCAGGACGTTGACGCGAGCCTATCTGTATCGGGCGGTGCAAGAGAGAATCGGGCTGTCGCATGCCGAGTCCGCCGGGTTGGTCGAGGATGTGATCGAAGAGATCGTCGAAGCCCTGGTCCGCGACGAGGACGTGAAGATTTCGGGGTTCGCCGTCTTCGCGCTGCGGGACAAGCCCGCGCGGACCGGGCGCAACCCGAAAACCGGCGAGGCAGCGCCCATAACCGCGCGACGGGTCGCGGTCCTCAGGCTATCCAACAAGCTGAAAGCGCGGATCAACGGGGCGAAAGACCAACTGCGCTTGATCGAGAGCGACCGGATCGCCGCCGACTGATTCATCGACCTGTCCTGGACGCTCGGCCAACACGCCACAGTCGTTGCCCGTTTTGATCACTTCAAATTAATCAGGCTCTTCGCTATACTTTGGTCAATTATAAATTTGCGCGGATTGATTCCCTGTATACACTCTAACTTCTCGTCCTTCGGTATTATCACAACATCATCGCTATTTGGTATTTTTGTTGTCGTGTAGGTAGGCTTCTTCCACCACATTTGCTGTTCCTTATATAACTCAATAATTTCCTCTTCTTTGCAAGTATCTTTCAGATTTCTTCGATCATATGCATCTACTACCCTAGACGATAAAGCTGCTTTATCGGCAAATAACAACTTAAGTGGAACTGAGAAAAACCTCACTGTTCCCTCAAATTCATATGCTTTTCCTTCCTCTATAGGAGGCACAGAATCTAAATTGTTGTCTGCTGCAAATCCTTGACATGAAATACAAATCATAGCAATTGCAATAGCATGCATACCACACTGGAGAAATATGCCAACTGATTCCTTTTGCTTTTGTCTGTGAGCCTCAATACTAGAAGT
>JAPOZF010000205.1:0-30575 GCA_026706165.1 Gemmatimonadota bacterium | reverse complement strand
GGGCAAGCGAATCATTCTCTGAATACTTCAATGATATTTTGGAATTGACCATAGAAATAAAGAAGACTCACTGCTAAAAAATAACAAGCCATAGGAAGACTTACACCGTACCAGAATCGACGAACTAGCCTGCCATTGACTCCAGTCGCCACTATCACACTCACAACAAGAGAAACGGCTACTGTATAAATCAATAGAGAAAAATATACGCTAATGGTTAGCGGGTATCGAATTAGCAAAGAAGCAGCCATTATCATTGATACATGCACAAGTGAGCTACCGGAAAATGCAGCAAGAAACTTCTGTATAGACGATCGATCTTTGTCGCCATCATCAAGAAAATCAATCAGTGCCTCTGCCCAGTTCTTTTCAGACATGCATTATTCCCTTCCAGTGAACCCCAGTTACATTGAACTCCAGATATAATGAACGAGTTGTCGGAGTCAAGATTGAAGAACATCGTTTCCGCCGGATCGCCGGGATCCTGGAGCGTCCGGGACGGACCTTGCCAGCTGGTCGAGTCTCATCACGACGAGCGTGTCGCCTGAGCGCACGGTGCCGAGAACTTGATCGAGGCCGAGCCGGCCGCGGGCCATACCGGTGAGACCTTGGTCGGTATGGAAGTGGATGCAGATGGGTTCGTTGGCGACGCCCACTTCTAGGAGCGCCTGACACTGCCCGGCCAGAGCCGGCCCGTCGGTGGAACAGCGCGCATATCCAACGAGGGTTGCAGTCATCGGGTCGGATAGGGTCCCACTTTCGCAGTTCTTTCCGTGCCATTCATATGAGATGGGTTGGACCCTGGCTTTGCGGGGGTCAGGATGACGGCCGGCAATGTCCTCTGGATGCCCCTTGCCGACACGTCGGACACCCGCGAGACGATGAAAATCCGTAGGCAGACAGCATCGTCCGCCCGGCGCAGCTTGTGGCTGTATGTCAGTCTCTATGCTGGCAGTTCCTGGTCCTTTCCTTGATGCCTGCGAGCTCTGCTACGAGCTCTTCCACCCGGTTGTGCAGAGAGCGAATCTCTTCTCTGTCCTGACGCTGCGTTCTTTCCAGAATCGCGATGGTCTTCCCCGACGCGCGTAAATCGCTCTCCGCGTTCCGCAGCGCTTCCTTCAACTGTTCGCGTTGTGCCTCAAGCTGACTGTACCCGCTTGTGCTCGACCCGCGTTCTCGAAGGGCTTCCGGAATAGCTCCCTGAAGCTGACGATTTGCTTCCGACAGCTCCTCTTCCAGGCTGAGAACATGGCCGCGCACTGCAGCGCACTCGTTCTGCAGGTCTTTCGCCACCTCCTCCCGGGCCGACTGCCACAGTCTTGCGGCGAGACCCCGAAGGTCGTCGGCGCTCTGCTCGTTGTAACGGCCAAGTTCCTCCATTATAGAGGGCGGCAAATCCGGCATGTCGGCTTCGGTGCTACGCGAGCTTGTGCTTCTCTGATCGATGACTGCCCTGATGCGCTTGATATTTCCTCCGCCCAGCAGATGCTTCACTCGTGACGGGTTGACCTTCTTCCCCTCGTCAATCAGGGAGTCGATGGCCTCCGTGATGTCATCGTCGGTATATTTCGGCGGTCGAGCCATGCGACGCTCATTAGTTTGTTGGAACTTATAGTATAACAAACTTATTCAGAGAAGCAACCTGACATTCGGCCGGGGTCTGCCGGGCTGGTCGGTCGCCATCTCACTCCCGTTGCGCCGAGCGCAGGCCCAAGGGCCGCAGAACCGCCTGTAGCGCTTTCAGCGGAACACTCTGGCGGGATATCCGGGCCCGAGGGCCGGGTTCCGGATCCCACCTCCAGCGTGCGCGCCACTACACGACGCCGACGCACGGCGGTCAAAGGGTGATGCCTCACTTTCTGCACGCTGGCCCGAGCCGCCGGCTGCCGGGCACGGCGGCGTCGCGGCAGCGCCTCTGGCGTTCGGCATGTTGCGACGGTTCCGGCGGCTGTTCCGGTAGCGCTGCCCCACAAGGCGCACCGACCGGCGCCGCGCCCGGCCGCTACGGTACCCCCGGACAGTAGATGTTGCTGTGATCGCAACGTCGGTATATTCCGGCAGTCGAGCCACGGAACCACCATTAGTTTGTTATAACTTTTAATATAACAAACTTATTCAGAGAGGCAACGCGGTATGTCCCTGCTGGACACCGTCCCCTACACGCTGTTCCGGATTCTCTGCTCGCCTGCGCGCGTACGCAATGTCGCCGTCCTCGAGCGCATATTCTCCCAGTTCTTCGACGACTTTTCCGCCGCCCCCAGGAAGGCAGAAGTCGTTCAGGTCATTCGCGAGGTCGTCAACGATCCCGCCTACAGCTCGCTCGCGGACGACGATGACCGCACGGCCGGCGATACGGCGGAATACGCCATCTTCAACAAGCTTCGCGCCGACGGCTGGGTCATGGAGGTCAGGAACGGGCGGGCGGAGGAAGTCCACATGCCCCGCGAGGCGCATGCGCTCCTGTCGATGCTGGTAGGCCTCGGAGAGGAACTGAAGGTCGACATCTCGGCGGAAGCCAGTCTCATCGACAGCGGCATTCTTGCGGCATACGACGCGCCCGCCGACAAGGTCATGAACATCGCGAGCGCGCGGCGCCAGGCGGTCCAGCTCCGGCGCGCCATAGACGGCGTCCTGACGTCGCTGTTCCGGATCGAGCAGGACCTGATGCAGTCCGACGATCTGGCCGACCTGCTCCAGCGCTTCATGGAGAGCTTCGTCGACAAGCTGCTCCTGCAAAACTACAGAAGCCTGAAAGCCTCCGCCTACAATCCGATGCGCTTCCAGCGCAGCATCATTGACACCACGGACCGCTTCATCAATGACGAGGGACAGATCGCCCGGGCAGCGACCGCGCTTGCCGATCAGGGGCTGGCGCCGGACATACCGTCCGCGACGGCGCAAATCCGGGGCGACCTCGTCCGCGTACGCGACGCATTCGCCAGTCTCGGCAACAAGCTCGATCTGATCGACCGGTTTTCGCACCGGCTGGAACGCCGGATCGCGACGACGGTCCGCTATCAGGAAACGGCCCGGGATGTCCGCGAAGAAGCCCTGCGCGAAGCGATCCGAAGCTCCTTTGCCTGTCTGGACAGCGGCGCCTCGACTTGTGTCAGCCCCTTTCCCGGCATCCCGGTTCCCCTTTCCACCGCGACGCTGGCGCTGCCCCGGAAAGCCCGCGACCCGGTCGAACCCCAGGTCCGGAGGCCGAACCCGGTCGATCCGGTCGACCTGAAACGCGAGCAGCTGATGGACGAATACGTCGCGCGCATGGACGTGACGCGGCGTGCCGTCGCTGCGCGGCTCCAGGAGTTCGCCACCGGCAGGGACTATGTCGATCTCGACAGTTTCGAACCGAGGGATGCGCGCGACATCGCGGTTCTGTTCGAGGCCCGGGCAGGACATGCTGAAGGTCTGCCCGGACTGGAATTCAGGCGAATGAATGATATGAGCAACGGAAAGTACGTATCCGGCCCCAGGCTGTTCCTTCGCCTCAAGGAAGGTGAGAGATGATCGTATCCCGCGCAGCCTCCCAGGAAGCCGGAAGGGACCCCAACACGACGGCGGAAGAGCTGACCGAGACCGCCAACCGGCTTCTCCGTCGCCAGTTCATCGCGCGCGGCGATTCGGGAGGAACCGCTCATTTCGAGCGGGTCCAGCGCCATCAGGACCATTTCCAGGAGCTCTTCGCTTCGCTCGGATTCCGATTGGTCGTCAACGACGGCTGGGGCTATGCGGGCTTTGTCGCGCCCCAGGCATACGGGAACGTGCGGGTCCCGACCCAGGAAACGATCGTCCTGCTCTGCCTTCGGCTGCTGTATTCCGAGGGCGCCGAGAAGGGATACTTCATCGACGGGAGCGCCGACATCCTGGTCGACGAGGAGGAAATCCAGACCGTCTACTCGTCTCTCGGGTCGCGGCGCCTGAAACCGGGCGAGCTTCGCGATATCCTGACGCAGTTCAGGCGGCGCGGCTTGGTGAGTTTCGATCGGAGCCATTCGCTGAACACGGATGCCGAGGTCGCCCTGCGCCCGACCCTGCTGGAGGTCGTCGACGA
Organism: Gemmatimonadota bacterium; assembly: GCA_026706165.1. The sequence goes on along the minus strand of JAPOZF010000205.1, from coordinate 26,521 downwards.
ATCGTTCCTGGCGCGGATCGACGCATGGCGGGATGCCCCGTCGCCATCCCGGTCCGAGGCCGTCGATCCGGATCCCGAAAGCCCGCAGACCGGAAGCCGGGCCGATGCGGACTTCGATACCGCCGACACGCGGCCGGGCTGACGACGATGACGACCGCTTTCGTTCTCAGAAACATCACCGCCGTCAACTACTACCTCTACCAACAGGACTTCCCGATCGCGGATGCCGGCAACGTTGTCTTCCTGGGCGCGAACGGCTCCGGCAAGTCCGTGCTTCTGGACGCGATCCAGATCGTCATGACCGGGATGAACAAGCGGTACCTCGACCTCAACAGCCGTATCGCCGAAGGCCGCGCCAACCGGCGCACCGTCCTCGAGGCCTGTCTGGGCCTTCTCGACGACGGCCAGGGTTTCGAACGCAACTCATGCCTCACCTACATCGCGTTGGGTTTCGAGACGAGCGATGCCAGGCAATGCTGCACGGCCGGCATATGCATCGAAGCTAGGGCGGCCGCCGGCGAGGAGCACGTCCTGGGGCTCTTTCTCGTCGAGGGTTCGATATTGCGCCGGGACGATTTCGTGGACCCGGTGGACGGCGGGTTCCAGGAGAAAGCCTGGGCGAGCTTCCTCGACGAACAGCGGCGGCGTGGCCGCGAGGTGCAGACCTTTCAGCGTCAGAACAATCTCTCCTTCCTGCGCCATCTCCATGCGATCATCAATGCGAACGCCCGCGGGACGCAGCTGGACCCCGATCGCGCGCGCGCCGCGATGCGCCAGGCCCTCTCCTTCGACATCGGGCAGATTACGAGCGTAACGACATTCGTCCAGAAGTTTCTCCTCGACGAAATCCCGATCCAGATCGAGACGTTCCAGGAGCGCTACAGGACGTGGCGTGACATGCAGAAGGACATTGCCCGCGTCGAAGCGGAAATCCGCACCGTCGAGGCGATACGTGCGCAATGCGAGCGCGTGATGTCGGACCAGTTCAATGCCCGGCTGTGGGCCTATGGCCAACAACGCGCCGAATATGACCGCCTTTCGCAGATCATCGAAAAGCAGGTCGGCGAAGTCGCGGAGATGGAAGAGCAACTGCGCTCGATCGAAGCCTATCTCCCGGTGCTGAACGACAATATCGAGGGGTTCCGACTCCAGATCCAGGCGATCACGCAACAGATCGACGGCACACCCGCCTACGAACAGGTAAAGCACGCCCAGTCCCAGAGGACTGCGCTACAGTCGGACCGCAAGGCCAAAGCCGTCGAAGCCCGGCCGTTGCGGCAGGCCATTGTCGACCTGTGCGATGCCGCTTCGAACAGGTCCTTCCCGCGAGACAGGTTCCGTGCACTCGCCGAATTCGCCGAATCCCTCCATTCTAGGAACATCATCGGTTCCGACATCTCCGACTGGCCTTCGAAGCCCCGGGACGTCGCAGAACTGCTATCCGAAACGCCGCCGCTGTCCGATGCCATCGGGCATCTTCAGTCGATCCACCAGGACGCGGCCGGGGAGCATGCCCGGTTGAAGAAGGAGGCCGAGGACCTCGACAGGAACCTGGACAACCTCAGGGCCGGCGGTCGCATGATGTCGAAGGATGCACAGGACTTCCTGGAAGACCTGATGCGGCTCGGCGTGACGTGCCCCACCCTGTCCGAAGTTGCCGACATTGACCCGCAATACGCCGAGTGGCGCGGGATCGTCGAGGCCATCCTGGGCGACTGGTGCGATGCGGCGATCATCGCCCCGTCCCGCATGGACAGTGCCTATAGCCATTTCGACAACCACTACAAGGGCACCAGGGCGAAGCTCATCCAGACCGAGAATCTCCGCTCGGAGCACTGGGAGCCGCCCCCCGGCACGCTCGCCGAAGCGGTTCGGACGGACGACCGGTTTGCCCGCGCCTTCATCGATGTCCGGCTCGGGCGGATCCGTCGCGCCCGTTCCGCCGACGATATCCGGCGCGGCGACCTCGCCGCATCCGCCGACGGCAAATACGCTCACGGACGCGGTATTGAATATCGCCGCCTCCAGCCGGTGCCCCGACTGGGGAAGGCCGTCCGCAAACGACAGATCGAACACCTGACTCAGGATCGTGCCGAACTCGAAGCGCCGCTTCGAAATACGGACGAGGCGAAGAGCCGGCTACACACCCTCGTCACGACCCTGGAGCGTGCCAATTCGATCCTGGGAACCGGCAGGGAAGACTGGCAGGAAGCGCTTCGGGCCATCGACGAGACGGACAACGAGATCGCGCGCCTCGACGACCTCGTTGCAATGCTTGAGGACGAGCTCCCCGCCGGGCTCATGGAGGAGAAGCGTTCCCTGGAGAAAGAGTTCGAGGCGTATCGCGTCGAGAAGCGAAGCGAGGAATCGAGGGAACGCGAGCTGCGCGAGCAGATCGGCCACAGGCGCGGCGCCATGGAGGCAAACGCGGAAACGCGCCGGACAGCTGCCGGATCGTTGCTCGACCGGATACCGAACCGCGATCTTCGCGCCGTCCGTCACGATCCGCCGCTCGGGCTGGAAGGGTTCATCGGCCGGGCCCGGTCGATCTACCGGGAACGGAGCGCTTCCTTCACGCATCCCGTGCAGGTCCGAAATCACTTTGCCGAACAGTCCAGAGACAAAGGGCCCGCCCAGCGCGGCGCCGTGACCAGGCTCATATCGGCGATCCACGACTATGTTCACGCCGATCCCGGCCGACACCCCCGGTTCGAGTGGACCGAGGCCATTCACGCGGAACAGACGGTTCGCCTTCACGACTGGGCCTCTTCGCGTCACAAGGACTTGACGCAGACCGTGTTGCGGCAACACAGGGATCGGGTCGACTCGGCCGTACAGGCGTTGATCGAAACCATGGTCCATGACTTCCTGAGCCGCCTGCGCGCAAATGTCGAATCGGTCGAGCGCGTGAAGAACGACCTCAACCGTCAGCTGCAGCGCACCGCTTTCATGGACGAGGTCTATCAGATCCGCCAGGAGCGCGACCAGGACAAGGAAACCGTCCGCTATCTGATCGACCGGCTCGACGTCATCGCGCCGAAGGCGACGGCCCTGATGCAGACCGCACCGGACCCGAACGATCCGGATCAGGTCAAGATCGACGAGTTGATCCGGATGCTGACCGCCGAGGACGTGCAGGACGAGGCGGCTCATCGCCGGCGGCTGCAGGAGTTGGCCGACTACCGGAACTATTTCCGGTTCAGCATCGACATTTGCGACCCGAAAAATTTCGAAAAGATTTCGGATGTTGAAACGCGGCGCGGGAAGGCGAGCGGCGGACAGAGGTTCCTGCCGTTCTACATCTGCCTCGGGGTTGCATCGTCTGCAGCCTACCGCAATCACCTGGGAGACGCCCAGGATGCGCCACCACAGTCGGCGCTGCTCTTGATGGACGAAGCCTTCGAGAAACTGGACCCCGAGAACATCCACAAGATCGTAGGCTTCTACAAGGCGCTCGGCCTTCAGCTCGTCATGGCCGCGCCGAAGACGCACCAGGCCCTGTATCAGGAGACATTCAACACGCTGATCTCGATCATCCGTGTCGGGCGCCGCATTCAAGCCACGCCGCAACACATGCACGCCCCCGCGCACGAGCTCCTGCAATTGGAAAATCCGATGCACAGACCACGCGCCTATTTCGAAGAGATCGTCCGGCGAGAGAACCGGGATGCTGCCGAGTAAGGGCGTCACCGGCGACGACATCCTGAACGCCTTGCTCAATCGTCACGAGTCTGGCCGTCAGCGCGTTCGCGACATCATTCAGCGCATTGACTACAACCGTGTGGGCGGGCCGGCGGAGCAGGATTCCCTTTATCGCGTGTTGCGCGACGCTGAACGCACCGGCGGGGTGCGCCTCGAAGCGGACCGCCTGGAACGGTTCACCGGCGAAATTGCGCGTGTCCGACTTACCGATGCCGATGCACTCTACCGCTTCCTCAACAGGTGGCCTTCGGCGGATATCGCCGGAAGGGCCCGCCGCCACATCGAGTCGGCATGCCCTGAGATCGTTCGCGAAACATTTTTTGAGTCCGTCCTCGACGAAGCATCGGCAGCATGGGCAGTCAACCGCAGCTTCCTGGATTTCCGACCGAAGGATTCAGATGGCTTCATTGAGGTCTTTCGCCTCACCCACGGGGCGATCCACTGGGTCGGACGGGACATCGATCATCGGACATTCTCCCGCCGAACCGTCGAAGACAGCAAGGCATTGGAGCGTTGCGAAGGTCGCGTGGCCGCCCTGTTGCGACGCCGGAGCTCGGCACTGTCCGACCTGGAGCCGCGAGAAGTTCTCCACGCGCACGGTATCGTGCGCCGCGCCCACCCGTTGTTCCTGAGAGGGCCCATCAGCGTGAGGTCCGATTCCATTCGCCTTGAAGGCAGCGGCGTGCCGTTCGTCGGACTGCCCTGGGACACAGTCCAGTCTGCAACTCTCAACTCGCCCGTCGACTACACGATCATCATTGAGAACCCGACCAGTTTCTGGCGATACTGCATGGATATCGACGGGCAATACCTTGCGTTGCTAAGCGACGGTTTCCCGGCGCGCGACGTCCTTGCCGGGATCGTGCATTTGGTCCGAGCAGCGCAGCCGGCTCCCCTGTTCCATTGGGGCGACATCGATGCAGGCGGATTGCGGATTGCCAAGCACGTGGAGGACGCCTGCGAAGTTCCTCTGCGGCTGCACGACATGGAGCCCGAGACAGCAGCGAAATGGGGAACGCCGCTCAAGTCCCGTCGAGGGCTGGAACAGTTGGCCGCTCACGAGGGTGATATTGGAGCCCTTGCCCTGTGGCTCCATTCGAACGATGGGCAGGCGCTGGAACAGGAGCAGCTCGATCCCCGTTCCCCAGACGCCATGAAATGAGCGGCAGGACGTTGACGCGGACCGATCTGTATCGGGCGGTTCAGGAGAGAATCGGCCTGTCGCATGTCGACTCGGCCGGGTTGGTAGAGGATGTGATCGAGGAGATCGTCGAAGCGCTGGTCCGGGGCGAAGACGTGAAGATTTCGGGGTTCGCCGTCTTCGCCCTGCGGGACAGGCCCGCGCGCACCGGGCGCAACCCGAAAACCGGCGAAACGGCGCCCATAACCCCGCGGCGGGTCGCCGTCCTCAGGTCGTCGAACAAGCTGAAGGCGCGGATCAACGGGGCGAAACGCCAACTGCGCTTGATGGACAGCGACCGGATCGCCGCCGACTGATACTTCGACCTGTCTGCCCTCGATGCTCGGCCATATCGGCATCGACACGCGACAGTCAGGTCAGGCAGCACCGCAATTGCGGCAGTCTACCGATCCAGGATGCATCGCTGCCATCAGCAGGCCCTCACAGGACAGGCATGCCGTCATCGCTCCTGCTCCCGCACTACGTGCGAGGCGTTGGCGACGGCGACCGGCCGGACCTTTGCCGAGATATGCCAGACCAACTGCGTAAGCTGACCCTGACCCGGTCACCCTCGCCAGCGTAGAAAGCCCCGAAGCGCCAGACAACCGGCGCATCGCCGGCCGGCGCAGCCAGCCCTTCACCAGGCTGGTCATTTCCCCCGGCGCGACCGCGAACACGTCCATGCCGCCGTTCGCCAGGTCGAGAGGGTGGAAGACATGAAGAGCTTCATTCGCAAGACGGTTCTGCGGCCCCGACTATTCCTGACCATCGCGCGGGTGCCGACCGGTCGGATTGTTTAGCATCACCTGCTTGGCGAACGCTGCGCAGGCCCCGGCGTCGAGGCCGAGCCGGTCGTTCAGCGTCTCTGCCAGCAAATGTCCGGCCTTCAGGTCCTCCGTCGCCAGCTCGGTGCCGACCGACCATTGGCTGCCGTCCGGATCCTGCAGGAAAAGGCGAATGCCGAAGCCTCCCTCCTCAATCGGTTCCGGATCGGGAGCGAAAGCGAAGCGACAGACATCGGCCCCGAACAACGGCGCGACCGGATGATTCTTTGCAGCGGTGAGAGCGGGCAAGAAGAACTCTGCAATCTTCGGCTCGTCCCACCGGCTCGCGCTCCTCATCCAGATGGCAGCAGCGTCCAGGAAGCCGGGTTCGCGGGAGAGCAGCAGGAAAGTGTAGAGTTTGTCGACAATCTCGCGCATGAGTTCGCGCATGGCACTGTCGTCGAAGTGCGACACCTCCGGCCAGGGTATGTGACGGCCCTCGGCATCGATCACCGTCACGTCGGAATAATCCCCCGTTTTGGTGACTGGCGCCGGCCCGGTGTGAATGCGCTCCAGCGCCGTGTTGCGCACGCAAAGCAGGGCCATTGTCCTGACGAGCAGGGACGCCAGCCGGTCGTCACGGATCGGGTTGTCGGCCATAGGCGCTCCAGTTCGGGATAGGCGTGGCGGCGGCGGTTGAGGATCGGGCCGCCGCGCAGCTCAGTGCATCGAGCTGCCGAAGCTTTCCGGCAGCGTGTCGGCAGCGCCCGCCGTCCAGTCGAGCAACTGTCGCAGGGCGGCGAGATCGGCGTGCTGCAGGAATACCGCCACCCTTGGCGAGGCGCGGTCCGTACCGGACACCCGTTGCGATTCGGCGAATGTGATCTTCGCCCCGCCCGGCATGGGAGACACATAGACCTTGTTCGCGAAGACCGCCGGCGTCTCGCCGATCCGGGCTTCCTCCTCCGCAGACGCCGACTGCGGCGCGTCTCGTTCGTTCATCACTCGCTCTCCGATGCCGCGGTCGGTCCGCTCACAGCGGCTCGATTTGCGTCGCCTGAAGCCCGCGCGGCACGCTTTCCACCCGGACGAAGACGCGCTGCCCCGGCTCCAGGTCGGTCATGCCGGAGCGGAACAGCACGCTCGAATGGACGAATACCTCGCGATCACCCTCGTCCGGCACGACGAAGCCGAATCCCCGTTCCGGGTCGAAGAATTTGACGCTGCCAGGCAACTCTGCACCCGTCGGCCGGGGACCGTCGGTCCGCCGACCCGCATACCGCAGGTCGGGCGGCCGGCTGCGGTCCGCCGGACCAGGGCCGCCGACCGGGGCCTCGACGGAGAAGATCCGCGACACCTGCGGACCCCTGTCGCCCTGGACGATCGCGCAGGTCACCGCCGCGCCCTGGAGCAGCACATCGCGGCCCGAGGCCTCCACGGCGCTTATGTGGCAGAACACGTCGGCAGAGCCGTCCTCCAACTCCAGGAAGCCGTAGCCCTTATCCGCATGGAACCACTTTACGATGGCCCGGACCTGCCGGCCGGGAAGTGCAGGGGCGTCAGATCCGTCGGCGATCTGTCCGATCCCTGCCGCGCCGGCGGGCGCTATCGAGCGAAGCGCCGCCGTGGAAAAGTCGATGGACAGGATCCGGGAGACCTCCGGTCCGCGCGCGGTCGTCACGGTCTCGCAGCCGACGGTCGCTCCGGCGAGAAGAGTGGCCAGGCCGACTGCGGTCAATGACGATTCCCGGCAGTAGATGTCGGATGAGCCATCGTCGGGAACGAGAAAACCATAACCCTTTACCGGGTCATACCATCTGACCGCCACCGAAACGGACTTGCCGGCGCCGGAGCCTGAAGAAAGCGTTGTCATCGCGAATGGCTTTCCCCTCATGACGGAGGTTCATATCGTGCGCCATTTCTACCCTTCGCCCACGGAGCGGTGAAGGCCTTGCGCCCGCACAGGTGGACGGCGCAGGATCGCACGGACAGAAGGGCGGGACATGGCGCAAAACCGGCCTATGGGAGAAAAACGCCGGCCGGCTTCGACCGAGACGTCCGGCGCGCCCGGCGCCGACCGCCCCGCCGCCGCCCGGCGCATTGCCCTGCCGACCGACCTCGAACGGTCGCTGCAACTGCTGGACGACGCACAGCTCCACCGTCTGGCCCGGGCGGCAAGCGCGGAAGTTCGGCACCGCGGACACGATGCATCGGACAGCCCTCCGACCGATCAACCTCTCCGGCCGGCGAAGTCCGCCGCCGTGAAACCCGCAGGGCCGAAATCCGATGCGCCCGACCGCCCGACTGTAACGCCGGGACAGGAACGGCTGATCCTGGCCGCTTCCGAGGCGGGTCTCAGGCCGGCGGCAATTGCGCGGGAGGTCCGGCTTTCGCACACGATCGTGCGCCAGGTGATCGCCGCAGCGCGTCGCAACCGCCGCAAGCCGCAGCGATAGACGACGACGCCCCGCCTCCTGGCAGCCGCCTGCGCCTGTTTCGGGCTACGCGACCAGCACCACGCCGACAAACAGCAGCGCAATGGACCACAATCCAAGGACCAGACACCGCAACAGTCCGAGGTTTTTCTCAACCCTCTCCAAACGCTCGTCGTGAATATCGTAGATGTTCGCGATATCCTTCATGCAACCAGCCAGCATCGCCACGACCTGTTCCACCGTCTGCGGGTCGTCTTCGATAACGCCCCTCTCCTTCGCTGCCTCGACCAAGTCCCTGGTCATTTTCTGGAAGTCTATCTCCGACCGCCACGGCCTTTCACGCCTCGACATCGCCAGCAAACCCAGCGCCCGCCTGAGCCAACCCCGACCCAACATCCCCGATCCGCCGCCCAGCTGCCTTTCCGCACGCTCCACCGTTTAGAGCCTCCCTTTCGAGCAGGCCTTCAACAGCCTTTTGGCCCTTGCGTTATCTACATCCGGAATCCGGTTCCGCACCGAGTTGTGCCCGTTGCTTATCAGCGCGCCGTCGGCCATCGCAGCATTCATGAGCCGCAGCACCTCGGACCTTCCGGCGACCTCCGGCACATGGAATCCCGACGCCCGGCCCCCCACCACGACAGGCCCGAACCTCTCCACCCTGCCGGAAGGAGAGCGGACCGAAGCCTGGACTCGCTTGCCTGCCGGGAAGAATCCGAAAGCCATCGATCCTTCCAGCAGACCGCTCGCGCGCTCGCACCGAATGGTGAACCCGACGCCTTCGTCTGTCCCGGGCGCCGTTTCCACGATACCGACGATCAGATGTTCCGCGTCGTCCACCCACACCTCGAAGCTCCTCGCTTCCGGCGTCCTCGCGCGCTGCGCATCGGCTCCAGACGACAGCGCAAGCCCCAGCGCCGCCGTTCCGGCCGCCACAATCCTCAAGCCCCTTGTCACAGCCCCAGCCTCCACAGTTCCTGAATATTCCCAAGGTCTCGCCTCGCCCGAAGAAGCATTACCGCCTCGCCCGGGCGATCATTCCCATGAGCGCCCGGCCGTCCACGAGCCTCACAGCCTTGCCCCGCGCAAACGCCCAGGCATCGCGCGTGAACCGGCCCGAACACACGATGATGACGCCGGCGGCCCCGGCATCCACCATGACACCGACCATCTCCCGGACGACCCCGACACCGACCCGGTTGCTGCTCCAGTTCTTGCACTGGACGAGGTAGAGCTGCCCGTCCTTCCTCAGCCGGATGTCGATTCCACCATCCGCTCCGGCCTTGCTGTTCTCGAGGACCCGGTAGCCTTCCCTCCGGAACGCCTCCGCCACGAGCTCCTCGAACTCGCGCCAGGACAGCGCCCTGATCGACGCGATCCCGTCCCGCCTGTCCAGCAATCGCCGTTTCCGTCGCCCGTTCCGCCAGGAAACCCATGAGCAGATCAGGAAAGGCGCCGCCGCCAACGTCGCCAGCAGAAACCGGTTCCTCTCCGCGGCCTGTCCGAGCTGGCGCCCCACGACAGGGAAATCCGCCACCGCGCCCGGCAGCATGAACACGATGCCGGCCCAAACCCCGATCGCCAGCGCCGCGCCTGTCCACCAGGGACACCAGACGAGGACCGCAAACAGGCTTTCCTGCTTCCTGGCCATCACGGCCGCTTTCGGCCTGCGGACCTTCTACGCCGCTACCCCCTTCTCCGAGCGCTGCTTTCGCAGCACGAACGGATTGCCGTCCGCCAGATCCCTTGCCCCTCGCATCTCCCAATAGCGAGCGTGCTTCAGCCGGATCACGTCGCGCGGCATGTCCTTCGGAGACGCCACGACAAGCTGATCGTCCTCGCCCATCGACAGGATCTCATCCGCCGGGACGAGCTGCTCCTTCACCACCGACAGCGATTCCTGCACCGAAGTCTGGCCGTCCGAAAACAGGCTGCCGTCCCGAACCTGCCCGGACCGGCTTTCGCTCCGGCTCTCGAACGTCGCCGCCCCGATCGCCTTCGACAGAACTTCCGCTCCATTCACGTCCAGCCGCGGCCAGCCGAGTATCTGGATGAACTCCGCCAGGTGCATCAGCGTCTCGCGCGCCGGCTGCCCCCAGGTCCGGTCGAGCGCGCTCACCGACTGGGCATATGTCAGAAAATGAACGCCCTTTCCCGCAGCCAGGTTGTACGCCTCCATGATCGCGCTCAGATATCCCACCGCCGGCAGCTCATCGACAACGATCAGCATGTCCTTCCTGAACGCCCTGCGGTCCGCCACGGCATATGGAATCGTGATCCAGAGCCTGATCCAGCCCTTCACACGCGCAAGCAGGCCGTCCGGCACCACCACGAAGAGGTCCATCTCGCCGTCCGCGAGCTCCAGCGGATCGAAGGTCGAGATTCTCGTGTGCTCGGCCAGTTCCGGATAGTTCAGGAACCCGAGCTGGTTCGACACCGTCGTGAAATTGCTGCCCCCTTCTTCCTTGCCGACCCGCCTCGACCTCTCCACGGCCAGGTGCATCAGCCCGCCGGCGAAGCGCGGCGTCGCGTCAACCGCCGCGAACAGCTCTTCCCGCGCCTCCGTACCGAGCGCCAGCAGCTCGTGTAGCGTCCGTAGATTCCGGCGCTCCTTGGGCATCTTGAACCGCACCCATGCCAGATACCCGCAGATCAGGCTCCGCGCGCTCTCGTAGAAGTGCTTCTGGTTCCCCGTGTCGTTCTTCGGCTCCTCCATCAGCGCGTCCGCCAACACGCTGATATCGCGAACCGCTTCCGGGCCGTCCCGGATGAAGTCAATCGGGTTGTACTGCTCGCTCTGCCAGACCGGCAGATGCAGCCCTTCGCCCTCGAGCTCGCGATGCTTGTACACCACGCCGAAGGGGTCGAGCAGGATCGTGCGCCGGCCGAGATTACGCCGCCGGCGGGCGACCATCGGAAACGTCTCGCCTCGCGGATCGATCAACACCGTCGAGCCCTGCCAGCCCCGTTCCTCCGGATCCAGATAGTTCAGTGCGATGTTGGCACCCTTGCCCGTTCGAGGCGGCGCGAACGACATTGCCGATCCTTCCAGGCGATAGGCAATGAGCCCGTCCCGGCTTTTCCCCAGCATCAAGCCCCGCTGCCGCGCCATTTCCCGCATCCACTTGCGCGCAAGAAAGCGCGCCTTCCCGTAGAGCTCCGACTCCGACTGCTTGCGGCCCCTCTTCTCCCGCCACCGCTTCGCAACCCCGTTCGCGGTCTCGATCAGCAGCCCCAGCGCCAGCAAGAAGCCGCCGGCGGGCAGCACCAGCAGCAGGAAATTCTCCAGGCTGGACAACGCCGCGTCGATAGCCCTCTGCCGAAACCTCACGAGCCCGAGGAACACGGCCGATTCGACGTTGTAGACCCAGACCCCTGCCCCCATGCCCAGCAGCATTCCCGCACTCGCGGAAACGCGGCGAATCCGGCCGCCGATCGAGTCCCCCGAAATCATCCATGTCCCAAACCCACCCACGAGCACACCGAGCAGAACCCATGCCCCGCTCGCCGCCGCCGGGCGCTCCGCCAGCAACCAGCCCGCAACAGCCGCTCCCGCCAGAAAAACCGCCCCGCCAGCAATCCAACCCCACCGCCGTTCCATGGTCATCGCTAGTCGCTCCCGCTGCCTGCGTTACCCCTGTTTCTCGCGCCTCCGCCCATTCTGCTGGGCGCGACACCGCCAAGCCTGCCGGCCCCGCCCGTCGCCACACCGATCATCTGGTCCGCGCCGCTCACACCGGCAGCCCGGCCGCCGATCCACGTCATCACCGCGTCAGGCAGCATCTCGATCAGCTTCAGAGAACCATTCAGAAGCGCGTAGGCAATCATCACGTAGAGGGCCAGGAACACCGCATACTGGATTAGACCCGCGCCAACCTCACCCGAGGCATCCCGCATCTGCGGCAGCCAGATCTCGTTGAACAGATCGATGGTAACGGTGAACACCAGATACCCGATCACCAGGCCCAGAACCATTATCGGCGGCCGCAGCACAACGCCCACAAGCGTCACCAGTCCCGCCACCGTCGTATTCGTCAGCAGCCCGCCTTCATCCGTCCTCGCCGTCTGCGCAGCCAGCCAGACCGACATCGCGATGAACGCCTCCACGACACACAGAATCCAGATCAGCACCCCGAACAGGAACCGGATGAACGGCAGCGCCGGCACCAGCCACGCCAGCACCGCCCCGCCGATCAGCATCACCATCAGGAGCGACGTCACGAGGCCGTCGATCACCGGCCAGGTCGCCTCGAACAGGTCCGCCTTCGCCGAAAACCCCATGACCGACGCATCGCCCAGGTTCGAGACCGTCGCGACCGTCATCAATGTGCCGGACGTGAGCAGCACCGCCGTAACCAGGTTGTGCCCGATCGCCGACAGCTCCGCGATCGGATTGTCGCCCTGCACGTCCAGGACGTTCTCGAAGGAGAACAGCAGCGAATAGAAGACATCGCTGAGCAACCCGGAAACGCCACCGCCGCCCGCGCCGACGCCCGGCGCCCTGCTGCCCAGCGGCGTGACCGGAGATCCCACCGCCGTCGAAATGCCGTCAGCCACCTGCCCAAGCGCCTTGAAGGTCTTGCGGTCCTGATCCTTCAGCGCCAATACCGGCGGCGTCACTTCCGGTCCGCTGACAACCGCCCAGTTGAACTCGCCTATCTTCCGCGCGATCGTGTTGAACACGCTCCCTGCCGTCGTCCAGCTCGACTGTTCGGCGACCTCGCGACGAAGCTCCTCGGCCGTCTCCGAATCGAACGTCGCCTTTGCATTCTCGACGGCCCTGTCGACGATCTCCCCATAGGCTGCGACAGCCGTCTCGATCCCTTCCGCGACCTTCACCGGGTCCATCGGCTCACCGAAATTCTGCCCCTGCTCGTAGAGCCCCCCGATCTCTCTCGCCACCGGGGCCAACACCTCCTGGGCCTTCTTCATTCCCTCCAGATGCGCCCTGGCCAGCTCCCCGCGCGGTCCATCCCTGTCCAGGCCCGAGAACTTCACCTGACCGCAATGGCTGCGAATGTCGTAGCCCTTCCTCCCCTTCGCCACCTCGAACAACCACAGCTCGCCCCCACGCTCCGTCTGCATCCTGGGGCCCGCCGCCACGTCGCTGCCGGCCATCTGCACGCAGACATTCGCGACCAGCAGGTCCACCATCGTCAGCTTCCTGCCCTCGGCCGGCGGCTTCGGCGCAGAGACCTTCGAACTGCCCAGGACCGTCCCTGCGAAAGGTTTCCAGACGGCCTGTGCGAAATCGCCCCCGAGGCCGGCCAGGTCCAGCACGACGTGCTGGCCTCCGCCCGGGCCGCCCGGAAGGGGCCAGAGCAGGGCCACGGCCGCCACGATCCGCACGACCTCCCGGCCCCTCATCCGGACACGGCCCTCCCAGCCCATATCCATCATTTCGGCAACGACGTGGTAGACGAACAGCACGGCGGCAAACACAAGCAGGCCGGCGCTGAAATACCAGACCATGTCCCCAAGGGCGCTCCAGGCCGTATTGCCTGCGGCCTCGCCTCCCCGAAGGAACCGCACCAGGTCGCGCGACGCCTCGTCCACCGTCTCGAAGAGCGACGCATCGATGCCCTGCGCCAACGAAGCCCGGCCCGCCAGAACCACCAACGCGGTCCCGATGAACGCCATGCCGAGGCCGGCGGCCGTCGCCGCCATGCCCCGCCTCGACTTCCACGGCCGCCGCTCTATCCGGTCCGCCCCGAGCGCCGGTCCCAGCTTCCGCAGCCACCCGCCGGACCGCCCGAGCGAGGCCTTCGCCAGGCCCAGCGGCCGGTTGAACTCCGGCATGAACAGGAACCGGAACACTCCCATCAGCGCCGCACGTCCAGCCAGTCCTCAAGCCCAGGCAGGCGCCGCATCTCTTCCGCCGCCAGCGCGAGACGCGCCGCCTCCATGGCGCCCCTGCGTTCCTCCATCCCGTAGCGCTCCCAGTCGAGCATCAGCGACGTCGCCAGAAGGAGCGCGATCTCCCTGAGAAGACCGTCCGTGCCCATTTCCTGAAGGCCGACTGCCCAGGCCGGGTTCTCGAAGCGCCGCGAGGCCAGCACCGCGAACAGTTCATGCCGGCTGAGTTCACCCGCCGCGCCCGCTTCGCTTCCGCCCAGCGCCGCCGCCCAATGCGCGAGGTCCGTCGCCGGCTCCCGCGCAGCGCGCGAGCGCACGAACCAGTCCGCCGCCAGCGCCGAGCGCGCGTCGGCCGCCCGCGCCAGCATGGCAAGCTCGCGGTCCTGCGGCGTATCCACGGCTCGCAACGGGAACCGGTCCCAGACAAGCGGAGCCGCGACATTCCTGCCGAGCTCGCGGGCCGCCAGCCGCTGCTCATCGCTGCCGAAGGTCTCGACGTCGAACAGGCTCCCGGGCTTAACGTCGGCATCGTGCGTTCCTTCCTGTCCGCCGCACACCTCCGCCCCCGCGTCCAGCCGCCCCGCGCTGCAATGGGCTTGCGTCCACACCTCGAAACGCCGCTCCGTATCCGCCTCCGTTCCGGCCTCCCCGACAACGCCGGAATCGCCGCCAATGCGTCCCGTCTCCTCGACGCCGGCAGCACCGGCCGCCCTGGCCGCGACCGCCCGGCCTTCCTCGAGGCCTGTCATCCCCGTGATGACCCTGCAGCCCGAACCCGTAGGCCTGTGCGCCAGCTTCGACTGCGTCTCGGCCTCCTCCCTCACGAGCTGGGCTAGCAACTTCGTCTGCGCATCCAGCGCCCCGACCGTCGCCTTCGTCCCCTGCGCGATGTAACCGGAGAGCTGCGCCGTCTGCAGTTCCAGCGTATCGACGATGCTCCTTTCCATCTCGTCGATCCGCATGTTCACATTGCGGATCACCGTCCTTGCCGCCGACCGGGACGCGCTCCAGGCACAGCCACAGCAGCCCGCGCTCGCCGGCGGCGCAGCCCACATCCAGACCACGATCCCCGCCGCAACCGTCGCCAGCGCCCGCCTCATGAGTCGCGCCCTCCCACAATCCCCCGGAACACGTCTTCCGCAGGC
Source organism: Gemmatimonadota bacterium (assembly GCA_026706165.1). Next base: position 11,442 of record JAPOZF010000205.1, on the reverse strand, counting down.
CGGTCGATGTCCCGGATCCGCCGCCTCGTCGGCCGGACCTCGAGCCCCGGCAAGCTGTCGAGTTCGCGATCGAGTGCGTAGATCGAACGGTCGAACGGCCTCGTCACGTTCTCGCGCCAGGCCTCGCGCGCCGCATCGCACAGCTCACCCAGAAGGTCCGGCAGCGTCGGAAGGCGGACCAGCGCGTCCCAGCTCGGGAAATCGAACAGGTCGCAACTCATGTCGAAGATCGAGTCCGGATCGCCGATCCCCTCGTCCCGGTGCCGGATCAGCACCTGGTCGCGCTCGACGCCCCGGACAGCCGCGTCCTCAAGCGCCGACGCCACCGCCGGGTCGCAATCCGCCGATCCGCCCGACTGGCCCGCCGCCGGCGCCGCTGCCAGGGCAAGCATCAGAACCAACCAACCGAAACCCTTCATTACCGAAACCTCCGCGTTGCCGGCCGCAGGCCCTCGACCGCATCGATGCTCACCGCATCCCTCACCAGCAGCGTTGCTACAATCCACGCGCCCAAGGTCAGAACAACCGCCGCGGCCGACCACAGGAACAGCGCTGCCCTCGCTTCAACGACCCCGCGCCGGAACAGCCACGCCCCCGCCGACGCCACCAGCCACTTGCCAATACCTCTCATCGTCCCGCCACCTCGCCCGCGCCGCTTACCGTCTCCTCCGCGAGCGTATCCAGGACATGCCCCTCCGAAGCCGACGACTTCACCCCGCGCCGCTCGAGCTCCGCCAAGTCGGCCCTGACCCTTTCCACCGCCGATCCCGAAGGAAACGCACGCGCCAGAGCGGCACGGCCCCGGACCGGCCCGATCCGTCCCTGGACCCTGTCTCTCAACGCCACGTCGCGCGGCGCCGTGTTCAGCGCCCAGAGCTCCACCGGCCCCACCGAGTTCACCAGGACCTGCTCCAACCGGCCTCCGTCATCATCGATCGCGATATGAAGAGCCGGCGACCCCTTCGCGGACGGCCCCGTCAGACGGAACCGCACCGCTTCCACAGCCGCCTCTCCCAGCGAGAACATCTCCGCCAGCCGGCTGGTCTCGTCTTCCTTCAGCCCGCCGGCCCCGAGAACCCAGAAGCCCGTGGCGAGGCCCGCAAGCGCACCGAAATCCTGCTCCTTCTGCGAAGCCAGCATCAGCCGCACACGCTGCTTGCGCGCCTCCCTCGCGTCCCGGTCGACCTGGGCCACGACGCTCGGCGCCGCCAGCGTCCGGTGGAACTCGTCGAACACCAGCCGCTTCGGCGTCTCACGCGTTTCCCTGAAGCGCTCCGCGTGCCACGCGCGGTAGCGCTCGGGAACTGCCGCCACCTCGTCCTCATGCACCCACCAGTGCCGCGTCAGCATGTGGCGCACCAGCATGTACATGGCCGCCGTCTGCCGATCGCTTTCCGGGTTCCCCTGGGGCGTCACGCCCCCGAGGTTCACGCCGGCGACCCGGACATGGCCCACATCGAACGCCGTCCGCTCGAACACTATCGGCCATTCGCCTGAAAGCGCCGTCAGGATCCGCGTCACGGCATCCGTCACGGGCTCGCCGCCGGCCCCGTATGTCGCCTTGCCCACAAGGTCCTGGATTTCCTCGCTGCGCACCGCCTGCAGGCAATGCTTCAGCGTCGGAACCGCATAGCGCTGCGCGCGTCCCGCTGCATCGATCTCGCCGGCGTCGAACAGAAGATCGACGACGTCCCACCACAGAGGATTCTCCGGAAGGCTGACCGCCCGGCGCCGAAGCGCCTCGTCAACCTCCGGGTCGGCGTGCCTCGAATAGGGATGCGGAGCCACCCCCGCCTTGCCGTCCTCGCACATCCTGTAAATCCGCTCGATCATCGGCGAGATCGTCTGCGCCACCCCGTCCGGCACCCCGTCCGCGCCGACCGGCGTCAGCATCAGTCCCAGCAGATTCGACAGGAACGCCCGCTCCGAAGGCAACGGATAGCGGCAGCCCAGCTGCGTATCGCACGGGTTCACCGCATGCTCGGGCGTCATCTGCAGCGAAAACCATCCGACCTCGTACCGGCGTTCCGGCGGCAGGGCCTCGCGCAGGAGCGAAATCAGTCCCGACGCCGACGGCCCCACATCCATCGTCGCCAGCATAGGCAGCCGGCCCGCTCCTCCCTGCAGGCAGAACGCCATCGACAACGAGCCGAGCAGCACGCTCTTGCCGCGCCCGGGAATCCCGTGGACCAGGTCGAACCCGAAATCCCCGCTCTCCTCCAGCCTGTATCCGAGCGGCTTGCCGTCCTCGCTCCGGAAAAGGTAGTCCGACCGCTCCGGCCTCGCCGCCGACGCCGGCCGGAAGAGCGGCAACATTTCCAGGACCGAAGCGAGCGGTGCCAGAGCCGGCTCTCCCGTGCCGCCCAGGCTGAATCCCGGCACCGAACCGGCAAAAGCCTCCAGAAGGTCCCCGACCAATGGCGAGAACTCGCAGTCCCCCCAGCCCTCGCATATCTGCTGCGCACGGCCGATCCGGCGCATGAGCTCGCCTTCGCCCGCCTCCGCATCCACCCAGGTCAGGAGCCCGATCCTCAACCTCACCACGGCCTGCTCGTCCGCCCGAAGCTGCCTGAGCCCCGCGAGCGCGTCCCTGACATGCCGGCTGTCGGCCGAGGTCGCCGCCAGCAGGGAGGACCCCACGAGCGCCAGACCGGCGCCCGAGCCTCCAAAGCCTCCGCCCTCGATCGACATCCAGAACCGGAAGGGCAGGGCGGCCTCGGCCAGCCGGCGCATCAGCTCGTCGAAGGCGCGTTCCTGCCTCGGCCCCAGAACCATGTCGAGGGCCCCGTACAGCCGGTTCCCGATCCGCAGGCCGCCCTTCTCGACCGACGGCTCCCTCACCAGCAGCTGCGGGGCCAGCGGCGGCGGGAACGCCCCCAGCTCCGGAGGCTCCGTGAACCGCGCCCAGACCTCGTCCTCCGGTCCGACCGGGCGCCAGTCCGGCCCCGCTGTATCCGGCCCGTTGAGAAGCTGGCGCATCCACCTCACAGCCTCACGTGCATCGAGGAGTTCGGCCAGCAGCTCCGCGTCCTTCAGCAGCGCCATCACCGTCGTGACGAACGCCTCATGCCGGGGCGGCAGGCTGTCCACCACATTCATCGGACACTGCGAGTCCCGCGGCCTCGGAAGCCAGTCCTTCAGCCGCCGCCTGAGCTCCCTCTTCTCACGTTTCATGACGGGCGAAGCCAGAACCGACGGCCTCGTCCAGCACGCCAGAAGACAGACCTCTCCGGACAGCAGGCCGCCCAGCCGCTCCACCCGCTCGGCAATCACGTCGTCGAGCCGGAGGCCCAGCCGCTCGCACTGCCGCCTCTGCCTCGTGGCCGCGCCTTCTATCGCCTCCCGCGCCGCATCCGGAGCCCTTTCCAGCATCACGTGGAGCACATGGCCCTTCGAGAGAAACAGCCCGTTCAGCCTCTGCCTCGCCAGAACCACGAAAGCCGCGAGCTCGCCCGGCCCCGTGATCTTCCGCGCGCCCTCGATGCGCACCAGCGACACCAGCTCTCCCTCGTTGCAGACCAGCGCATCGCCCGCCAGCGCCACCGGCTCCATGAACGACTCCAGCGGCTTGCGCCTGAGCGTCCACCAGAGCCGGATCGCGTCGTTGAGCTGGCGATACACGGCCGCGCTCCCGCTACTGCATCTTGCCCGGACTGATGGTCCCTCCCGGCGTCAGATCCAGCGTTCCGGCCAGCATTTCGATCGCAGCCGGGAACACCACCATCAGCACACCCGCCCCGACCGTCGTCACCACCCCCATGCCGCTCTGCTGCGAGGGATTGTCGTGGTTCTTCTTCAGCTTGTAGAAGCCGAACAGCACCAGCATTCCGCCGCAGATGTAGAACAGCCAGGAAATCACCGCCGGAAAGGCCCCAAGGGCAGCCGCCCCCTTGCGAGCCATGTCGCCCAGGTCCTTGGCCATCGCCTGGTCCGCCGCCATGGCCGCCATCAGCATGCCTGCAAATGTCGCCGCCACGGCGCCCAGCATGTCCCGATGGCGCTCATCCCAATTCTTCTTCAGCTTGTAGAAGCCGAACAGAATGAGCAGGCCGCCGAGAATCCAGAACACATATCCGATCTCCGCCGTAAACGCCGCCGCCGCAGACCTCGCCTGCTCCGCCGCCTCGCCCTGGTCAACGGCCTCAGCCGGGTCGGCCGCCGCCACCGCCAGCAACGCGAACGCCAGGGCGCCCAGGTTTCCTGCCTTCAGCTCGAACTTGTCCATAACTGCCTCCTTCAGGTCCAGTTGCCTTCCGAAATCGTGAGAGGGGCAATTCCGAGCGTGTTCTGCACCCGGTCGATCACCCAGATGATATGCCACCCGCACACGCCGCCGATCATGTGCGCGAACGCCTTGCCGAGCGTCGCTCCGTTCCGTCCGTCAGCCGCGTCCCTCAGCACGAACCAGCTCTTCAGGAACGCCAGCACGCCCACCGCCTCGACCACCTTCAGCACCGCCCAGAGAACCATCTCGTAGTGCCCGGCCCGGTCCCCGCCCGCATAGGCCAGACTCGCGCCGGCGCCTTCCGGAACCCCGCCGAAAAGCGTCTCGCCCCAGGCGTCCAGCCATTGCGGGAAGGTCAGAAACACGATGGCCGACAGGAAGGTCGCGGCCGTGCCGTATCCGGACGGCCCGCGAAGCCCTTCCTCCCCGGAGCGCATGAGCCTCAGCAGCGCCGCCAGGAACACCGCGCCGCCCAGCAGGTAGCAGACGATCGAGAGGAGCGCCTTCGCCTCGAGCTTCAGGTCGACAACCGCCGCTATCAGCGCACCGCCGAGACCCTGCGATTCCATCACCGCACCCCGCCGTCACTCGCCGCCGGCGCGCGCACCCGTTCCACCGCAGGCGGCTCCGGCCGCCGGGGGGTCTCTGCCGTTTCCACCGGCCGGACCCGCCGCCTCTGCAGCGTCTCGGCGAACATCACCGCCAGCTCGGCATTGCGCGGAATGCTCACCGTACGCACCGAGGGCGACTGCTCGCGAAGAACCTCGCCGACCCTGCCGGCCGCCGCGGCCAGGCCCGCGTCGCGCGCCTGGCGCGCGCTCCGGGACCGCCTCTCCGACGCCACGGTCCCGCCGGCCCCCGTCACCACCCGCTGCTCGGGCTCCGCGCGCGCGATCAGATACTGCTCCACGAACCCCGTCGCCGCCGGCAGCAGCACCCGCTCCCACCAGTGGTAGGACACATCCCCCGAAACCCCGAAACAGGCGCAGTCAAGCCCGACCGCGACCGCGTCAACAGACAGCGCCTCTCCGCCCGTTTCCAGGGAGGACAGCCTGATGACCATGCGGTCGCGCACGAGCTGGAACTCCCCGCGCGCAACCGCGCCCGCCAGCGGGGGCTGAAGGATCTCGATCAGCACCGGACCCGGATAATCGCTGTTCACCGCATGAAGCAGGCGGGCATAGAAGGCATCGCCCGCGCCAACCTCCGGCAACGCAGCGAGCGCAGCCCGGCCTGCGCCCGCCTCCGGAGACGAGGGCGCCCCTTCTTCCCGCGACGCGTATGTTATGCGCCGGACGTTCGGCGCGCGGTCGAGCGCCTCCACGAGGGCCGCAACAAACGCATCCACGTTCCCGACCTCGACATCGAACTTTCCGCCCGGTTCCGGGTCCTCCTGGACCCTCACGCGCCGCACCGGCTGCACACCGGTCTCCGGGCTTACCGTTTCAGGCTGTTTCCTGTCCGCCTCTTCCGTCTCGATCTTCGCCCTCGCGCCTACCTCTGGCGGTTCGACCGCGTCGCCCTCTTCGCCCCCGGCCGCCGGCGTCACCACGTCGACATGCGAGTCGCCCGTCTCCATCGATTCCTCGAGACCCTGAAGATTCCGCTCCTCCAGCGTTTGCCGGTAGACCGACGTCCCGGCGCCCCCCGCCGGATTGAGCTTCACGTCCCGGTTGTCCGGCGCCTCCGCATTGCCGGCCGTTGCGCCCAGCACGGCCAGCAGCACGATCCATGCTCGGACCGCCCCACTCATCGGCTCGCATCCTCCGCCCGGCCCCACAAAGGCGGGACGGACCCTGCGATCGAAAACCATGTCTCGCGGCCGTTCAGCGACACCAGCACGCGAGGTGCTGCCGGCAGCCGGTAGGCCCAGCGACCGCCCGAGCCCCTCTCCGCCGCCCAGGCCCCCGGCGACAGCACCACATGACGCGAGATAAGGAGCAGGTCCTCGCCGTGGCGCCAGGCGCGGTCCCCGGCTCCGCCTCCCTCCATCTCGACATCGACGGCGCCTGCGGGAATCTTCCCGGCGAGCAACCCGGCCAGCTCCCCGTCTCCCGCATGAAAGCTCGCGGGGCGCATCAATGCCTCCGCGTCGACGCCCGGACCCGGCCGCGCCAAGCGCATCTCCACCCGGAAATCGCTCTCCGCGCCCCCGCTGTCCCGCAGCAGCACCGCCAACGGCTCGGCCAGGTCGCGCAGCTTCACCACCAGGTTCCCGTTCATGAACCGGCGCTGCGGCGCCAGATAGACCAGATGCCCGCCCGCAGTGCCCCCGTCTTCATCGCTCGGCAGGAATGCCGCATCGACATGCACTTCCTCGATCGGCCAGGGCGAACCCGTCGTGTCCGTCCAGGACAACGCCGTCGTGAACCCGCGCCGCACCTCGACGACGGGCACCGCGGCCCCGGCGCCGGGATCGACCTCAACTCTGCGAATCCGCCCCGCCGGCGGCACGCCCCCGCCTTTCTCCGTCGCCAGCTGCGTCTGCCGGACCAGTTCCCCGATGAATACGATCTGCTCCTGGGTCAGCGGCATGACGCGCCGACCGGCCGTCGCCGCCTCATCCTCCGGGACCGCATATTCCGGCCAGATGTCCTCCTTCGGCGGCGCCTGCGCCCTGGCCGCAGAACTCCACATCGCCACCGCCAGACTCAGCGCAACCGAAACCAGTATCCGTCTCATCCTGTCCGCCTCTGCCTCGTCGCAACGATCTGCTGGATGCCGATCCCGTTCAGCCGCTCGTCGAACGGCACTCGCTTCACCAGCACCTTCGCCACCATCTTCGTGGACGACGTCTTCCGCCCCGCATGGAACGTCACCAGCATCGGGAACTCGAGCTGCCAGCCCGCCCGTCCGTCCTCGTAGATCTGCGCGTGCGTGATGACCGGCGCCCCCTGGGCCACCGCGCTCGCCACCTGGTAATTGTCCCGGATGCGGTCGAGGTAGAGGCTTTCCTCGAGGCCCCCCATGAAGGCCTCGTAACCCTCGTCCGTGAAATATTCCCGGACCGCCGACAGCCGCCGCTGCCAGTCCGAATGCCCGAAGGTGAAACTCTCGGTGACCGCCGTCACGACCCAGTTCTTGAGCGCCGCATCCGTGCGCACCGGCTCATCGAGGCCCTGGGCCTCGATCACCTTGCCGTCCGGCGTCACCGCGAACGTCCGGTAAACCGTGTCGTGCTGATCGATATAGCTCCAGAGCGCCAGCGTCAGCAGCACGTTCATCGCCAGCAGCACGAACGCGATCCGCCGCCAGCCATGATGCGCCGCGCGCTCGAACGCCAGGCTGCCGGCAGCCGCCGCAACCGCTTCGCGAAGCCGGCTCACCAGTCCTGGCTCCATCGCTGCAGCCAGCCGGGCTCAGGCTGGCTCTCGGCCAGGAACTCCAGGCCCGCCCGCAAGCCTGCCGCTCCCCCGAACCACAGTCCGGCCCAGGCAGCCAGCAGCAGAACGGAAGAAATCACGCCGCCCCTGTCGGCCCTGTCCATACGCTTCTTCAAACGCCATAGCAGCACCAGAAACACGATCACGAACAGCACATGCCAGAACACCGAAAGGTAGTATTCGGGCAGCCGGTAACGCAGCAGCAGGTCCTCACCCATCCCGTAGCTGTCCGCCATGCATTGCGTTGCCCAAACGCTCCAGCCGGTCGCCGCGCCCAGCGTGAACCTGCAGCCCGGCGCCCGCGACCGCCCGAACGCCGGCAATCCCGTCATTGGCCAGCGCCTCCGCCGAACCACCGCTGGAAGTCCATGCCGACGGCCGAGACAACGCTGCCGTCCGCACGCCGCATCAGCGCGTAGGGCACGAAATCCGACCCCGTGCGCCGGAACAGCATCCCGTTCAGCCGGGCGCCGGCTTCGGCTTCCGGGCCCGCTTCGGGCATCTCCCCGCCACGATACAGGGACAGCCAGATCCGCGCGCGGCGCTCCGAGCCGAGCACCGACGCCGCCAACGATTCCGCATGCCCGCTCCTGACCCCCACGGGCACCACCCGCAGCCTGATCTCTCCTTCCAGCGCCCTCCGCGCGAGCGCCGCCACGGCCGCCCGGGAAGGAGGGCAGGTCGGGTCCGCGAACACCGCCGTCTGCGGCCCCTGCGCCCCGAGATCGAAGCCTTCAGCCATCAGAGCCAGGTCGAGCGCCGCCGATACAGAGACCACCGGCTGCTCGCGCCCGTCCGCCTGCAAACGAACTGGCGACACGTCCGCCCGCCTCGCCTCGGGCCGCGCCGGCACTGCCTCCGGAGCGTCGCGTTTGCCTGACCGCCGGACCGGACCGGCCTGGCGCGCGGCCGCAACCTGCGCCTTCGTCAGCTCGCCCCCGTCCGGAGCGAACAGCAGCCCCATCACGCCATGGCCGGTCTCATCGACGTAAAGCGTGTATGACGAGCGGCCGGGCGGCGAAACAAGCCAGCCCTTCAACGCCCCGCTTTCACCGAGAAATCTCACCTCGGCCCCGCTTGCCCGAAGACCGGCAACCAGGTCCCCCTCCCCGTCGCCGGCGGCAACCTCGCCTCCGGCAAGCGCCGCCGCACAAAGCAACGTCCCTGCAGCCGCGAGCCGCCACGCCGGCCGCTTCATCATCCCCATGCCAGAGCTCCCAGAAACAGCACCGTGCCCGCCAGGACGGCAAAGCCCAGAAACCGCGATCCCGCGGCTCGGCGTAGGCACCGGCCGACAATCGCCAGCGCTGCTGCCGCGCTTCCGCTCATGGCGTTCCCCGCTCCGCGACGGGAGGCCCGCGCCGAACTGGCCCATACGCCGGGCGCACTTCCTCTCCGGGTATCGCCAGGTCCCGATGCGGCGCAGGCGGAGCGACCGACGGATGAACGTCATCCCCGAGTGGCCCCCCCTCCGCAGGCAGCCGCTCCACCGCCAGTTCCCTCAGCCATTCCATGGCCCGGGCTGCCCCTTCGGCCGCAACCCGCCCGCGCCGCCGCTCATCCACCCAATCGCCGTGCAGCGACATTGGCCCGAACGCGGCATCGCGCGCGCTGCCCTGCTCCCAGACGACATCCACCCGCAGGCCCCCGAACGCGACAGCCCCGGCGCCGAACGCCACCAGCACGGTCAACGCCCAAAGCAGGCACAGCATCGCTACGCCCGCCCTCGACCGCGGCGCAGGATCCTGACGCGTAGGCGGTGACCAGACACTTGCGACACCCCGCAGGAAAGTCAGATGCTCCCGGACCCACCCAAAATCCGTGTGCAGACGGTTCAACACGCTTTCCACGTCCTGCCTCGTCGCGGCGGGGCCGAGTTCCCGAAGGTGGTGGCGGATATTGGCGAGGTCCTCCCTGACCCCCACGAGCCCGACTTCCTGATCTGTCTTCAGCCCCTCGAAGTCGGCAGTGGTCGGGACCGTGCGCAGCAGCCTCAGAAAATTCTCCTGAACCTTGTTCAGGCGTTGCTCGAAACCTTCGTTCCACCCCTTCAGGAGCGCCTCGATGCGGACCAGCTTCTCCTCGACGGCCCCTTCACCGGTTCGATCCCCCTCCGGCGCTTCCGGGCCGTTGTCCGGATCGCGATCCCAGGGAACCATCGCCACGCCCGGTCCGGTCCCGGACTCCTCTTCCCAGCTTTCCGTCATCGCTCCGCAACTCCCGCTTTTCTCACATGCCTGACCGCCATCGAAGCGCCGTCCGCCCCGATCCGCCCCGCCGGCGCATCCGCAACGTCTCCAAGCGCCGCGAACAGAAGCCGCGCCGCCTCCTCGAACGTCCGGCCCCGGAACACCCGCCCTTCATGAACCCGGTAATGCCGGTCCGTCCGCCAGACGACCTCCACGCCGGCCCGCGCGCCCCACCGCGCCATGACCGAACGCAGCGTCTCTTCGGCCCATACCCGCCAGTCCGCTGCCCCGGCGCGCGCCGTCGCAAACTGGACCTCGCCCTCCGGGACTCCGGCCGGCCGGATATGCAGCTCGTCCCCGAACCGGCGCCACGCCAGGCCCTGGTCGAAAAGCAGCGACTCCCATCTCCCGTAAGCCCCCGAAACCGGCTGACCCGCATGCACTCGCCGGTCCCAGCGCAGCTTCACCCCGGCCGGGCCGAGGCGCGCGGCCGTCTCCGCAAGGGAGGTCTCGTCCCTTTCCTGGACCAGCACCCCTTCACGCTGTCCCGGCTCCCACCGGAACCCGGCCCAAGCCGCCGGCACCGCGCCCACCGTCACAGCCAGTACAAGTCCGAAAAGCGCCGGTAACCGTCGAGATAGAGCGCGCGGCGCCGGCCGCAGGACGCCGCCCTCAGCCGCCGGACCGCAGGACGCAGCCGATAGCCCCGGGCCTCCGCAACCCGGAACGCGACGAACACCGCCACCAGCAGGCCCGTCGTCTCCAGCGTCGGCACGAACATCCAGGCAAAGAACAGCAACGCCAGGCGCACGTCGAACGGTCCGAGCCGCACCGGCCTCGCGCTGTCGCGCCAGATCACTCCCGACATCCAACCGTCCTTCCCTCATGCGTTCCGATCCCCTGCAATCCCGTGCAGCACCCGGATGCGCGCCAGATCGCGGCCGTCGATGCTTCCCTCAGCGGCCGCGGCCTCCGCCATCCGTCCCAGGCCGTTGCCCCGTTCCAGCAACGCTTCGGAAATCCGCCGCGACCACGCCTGGCGCGGCGTGTCCAGCAGTTCTCCCTTCAGCGCCCCGTCGAACACCAGCCACTCGCGGATCGCCGTCCTCCCCCCTTCGGGGTTCGGAAGCAGCATCTGGGTCACCACCAGGTGCAGCATGTCGATCAGCGCCGCGCCCCGTTCGTCCCGCTCATCCTCGCGGAACTCTTCGAGAAGGCGCCGCATCGTGTTCGCCACCCCGATCGTGTGCGTCGTTCCGTAAACCGCCACGCCGAAGTTCGCGGCGATCAACGCCGCCTCCACCGTCTCCCGATCCCGAAGCTCGCCCACCACCACCGCGGCCGGCTTCCGGCGCAGGGTCGCCCGCAACCCTTCGGCGAAACTCTCCACATGCTTCGGGATTTCCGAGCTCGACATCTGCGCGCCCGGCGCCCGCTTCACGTTGCCGAACAGGAACTCGATCGGCGCCTCGTAGCTCTGGATGCGCCCGACGCCGGTCTCCAGAAACCGCCGCATCCCCGCCGCCAGCAATGTCGACTTCCCGGAACCCGGCACGCCCGTCACCAGGTTGAGGCCCGCGCAGTCCCCGAGTAATGCTTCCGTTCTCAGGTGATGGATGGTGATTTCAGCGATTGAGCGTTCGCT
>JAPOZF010000187.1:3022-4764 GCA_026706165.1 Gemmatimonadota bacterium | reverse complement strand
TTTCCCCCTGCAGTGGAAAGGGAGCCGCTGGGCGATCATGAATACCTGAAGGTGACGAAAGCCCGCACGCGGCTCCTTCCCCCGCTGCTGAATGCGGCCGGACTGTACGGCCTCCACTATACCCGCTACCACGAGATCGCCGAGAGGATGCTTCCGGAGGAGATCCATCCCGAGGTGATCGAGAAGCTCGATGCCATCTGCCGCGCCTTCGGAGTCGAACCATGAACGCGCACGAATCTTATAAAACAGCGAAGCGTATGGAGGAGGGCCACAGGAACCCTGAGTGCCCCCAATGTGGTACCGGCGGAGTCAGGACTTCTCAGCATCGGCACACATTCACCTATGGATCCGGGGAATCCGCTGTCGAGTTAACGGTAGATGTGCCGCTGCTTTGCTGCGCTTCCTGCGGCTTCGAATACCTCGACGAAGAGGCGGAGCAACTGAAACACGAGGCGGTCTGCCGGCACTTCGGCTATAGAATCAGCTCATGAGTGACGCGCCGATCCGCGGTGCTGCATTCGACTGGCTGGCCGAGCAGGTAGCCCGGCACGACGATGTCCTTCCCTGGTCGTTGCTCCATCGAGGTTTCGACTTCAAGGGCATTCGCATTCCCCTCGTCAGCATGCAGGGGATCTTCAAGCCCCGTGCGTGCGAGCTGCCCCTCTCGATTCGGACCGCGGTCGATGGACCCTACGACGACCGTGCGAGCGGGGGCGGGCGCTTCCAGTATGCATATCGCGGAACCGACCCCAATCATCCGGAAAACCAAGGACTCCGTGAGCTCATGCAGCAGCGGGTCCCGCTCATTTACTTTTTCGGCCTCGTTCCCGCCCGCTACCTTCCTGCCTGGCCGGTGTTTGTCGTCGAAGACGACCCAGGTCGACTTACCTTCACGATCCAGCTGGACGATACGGCAGTGCTGGACTTCGAAGAGATAGTCTCGCCGGCTGAGTCCACCCACGGGTTGGTTGGAGAAGAGCGGCGCCGGTACGTGACCCGGGAATTTCAGTTCCGCGTCCACCAGCGTTCATTTCGGGAACGAGTCCTTCGTGCGTATCAGACCCAATGCGCGGTTTGCCGTCTGAGACACCGGGAACTCCTCGAAGCAGCTCACATCCTTTCTGACAAGGAAGGGGGAGACCCTGTCGTGCCAAACGGCCTTTCCCTATGCAAGCTGCATCACGCTGCGTATGACAAGCACTTTGTCGGGGTACGCCCGGACGGGATCATCGAAGTCCGGCGTTCCATTCTTGAGGAGCAGGACGGTCCGATGCTGCTCCACGGTCTGAAGCGGCTTCACCATACCAGAATCTACCGGCCCCGAAATGCTGCGAATCGCCCCGACCCGGAATTGCTTGAGATTCGCTACGCGAGTTTTGTTGCCGCAGGCAGCGACTCACCCTTGGTTCCTCCAGCAAGCTGATCATCAAGTCGAATCTTTTTGCCACGTTCCCTGCCACCCGTATGACAAAAGGGAGTAGATCCACGATGCCGGCGAAAACACCAGTGACCGACGAACTCATCGACGGGATGGTGAAAGCCCTCGTGGACGAAGTGAACCCCGAACAGGTGATCCTGTTCGGGTCTCGCGCCCGCGGAGAGGAGCGCGAGGACTCCGACATCGACCTGATCGTCGTGGAAACAGAACCCTTTGGTCCGCATCGGAGCCGGCACAAAGAACTGTCCAGGCTGTATCGAGCACTGGCCGGGTTTCGCGTCGCCGCGGAGGTTCTGGTCTATTC
>JAPOZF010000187.1:0-3012 GCA_026706165.1 Gemmatimonadota bacterium | reverse complement strand
TTGCCGCTCGACCAGCGTCGTTTGCGCAGGCTCGGCACGTGCACGATGAGCTGTCGAGGCGGTGTCGGTCCCTGTCCGCTTTTCGCGGCGTGGCGGAGGTTCTGGTCTATTCCCGGGAGGATGTGGACTACTGGCGGGACTCGCTCAACCACGTTCTGGCGAGAGCGCTGCGCGAAGGGAAGGTTCTCTATGACCGGAACGCCCGACCTTAAGTGTGCGGCGGTGCTGTTTGCGGCCGCTGATCGCGGCCTGATGACTGTCCGCAGCATGACCGCGGACGCTCCGATCGAGTCCATAGGATTTCACCTGCAGCAGGCCGCCGAGAAGGGCATGAAAGCCTGGTTGGCGGCGCTCGGCGAAACGTACCCCCTGACTCACAACCTCGGAACGTTGCTTGGTCTTCTTTCGGATCGCGGCGTTGCCGTCGAACTATTTGAGGGTTTGGCGGATCTCACGCCGTATGCCGTGGAGTTCCGGTACGAAGCGGCGCCGGACGATGCCGATGGAATTGAAATGGACGACGCGTCAGCGCTCGTGAAGGCGTTGCTGTCAGAGGTCCGGGGCCTGCTGGGGGTATCCGACCAGGATTGAGGGCGTATAGTTCGAGGGGGACGCAGAGGGAGACTCAGCGTAGGTCAGGTCGGGGCGGGTCGGGTAGAACTTCAAGCCTGCAACAGGCGCCGTTGCAGCAGCGTCTGCATGTCACGTCGCCCATCGGCAATCAAGAGGACATGGACATCCTCTTCCATCACCCGGTAGATGATGCGGTAGGGCTTGAAGGAGATCTCGCGGTATTCCCGAATCCCGAGGTCCAGCAGTTCTCTGGGGTAGTTCCCCCGCTCGGGAAAGTCGGAAAGACGGCCGAATGCCTTCTCGATCCGCTCGAGCACATAATCTGCCCGGCCCGGCAGATCATGCCGGTCGATGTAGTCGAATATCTCCTCCAGGTCTCGCGCCGCGTCATCAGTCAAGTGGACCGTGAAGGAATTCACCGAGCCTTTCGCCGCTCACGGAGCCGTGCGATCACCTCGGCGGCGGGTTGCACCTGACCCGCTTCGATCTGGCGGCTGCCCAGCGCGAGGATCTTGAGCAACGCCACGGTCTCCTGCATCCGCTCGTAGCTGTCAATGTCCTGCATGACCGCCTTGGCTTCGCCATTCTGAGTGATGATCAAGGGCTCCTGCTGGTCCCCGAGCGTGCGCACGATCTCGGCAGCGTGAGCCTTGAGGTAACTGATCGGCTTGATCTGACTGGACAACTTCATGCGGCCACCTCCTTGTTCGGACTGAATATGGACCATAAACAGGTCGAATCAAGTGCGCCGGACCCTTGCCGTGGGACCGGGTTACTCCGAAGGCACGACCAACGCAGCCGGAGCGGGACTCGTGAAGACCGAGCGCGGGAGTTCGTCGAAGACCGCCACATCGGTATGCCGGCGCTCGCCGCGGCCGTCGGAAAGCAGAATGGATCCGTACCGCCGCCAGTTGGACCAGGGGCCGGTAAAGGCCGGTTCCGTGTCGGCGGCCTCGCGGTAGAACGCCCACTGGGTCACCAGCCTCGATTCCCGGTCGATCCAGACCGCGTACTTGTTCTCCGGGGTGACCCCCACGTCCCTGAACGTGAGCTCCAGCACTTCAGCCGCCCGCCCGTCCCCGGTGGCTTCCGGTCCGCGGTAGCGCAGGGTGACGCCGGTGTCCTTGAGTTTGTAGGGCATGACCAGCCAGTACGAGTCGTTGATCCAGGCGCGGTAGCCCTGCTCGAGCCTGGCCGCCACCGTGTCGGGATCGCTGATCTCCACCCCGGCGGCGAAGGCGCGGCCCTCCCTGCTGTGGATGTTCATCAGCACCGTCAGATCCCCCTGCTCGAAGCGGATGTCCCCGGTCCACTTGTCCCACACGTGCAGGCGGAAACCGAAGAAACGCCAGGTGATGTAGCGCGCGGCATCCCAGTTGGCGCGGCCGCCCAGCGCCCCCATGACCTGGTCCGCCAGGGCGATGGCCTCGGGGTCGGAACCGGCGGCATCGAAGCCGGGGGCCGGAGGATTGTCGGCGGCGTGGGCCGAACCGATGCAACAGAAGACAATCAGGAACAAGCGGAACATGAGGGTCCTTTGGGCTGTGGTGGCCGGGGGTTAAGGAGTGTGCCAGGTGCCAGGGATGACAGCTTCCTGCGTGGGACGATCCAAAGAGGAAGGTGGAAGGTTCAATTCCGCATGGTGCCCTGCGAGGACAGGAACAGGCCTTCCACCAGGTATGGAACCCGCGAGTTTTTTCCTTGCATCTTCAGTTGCTCCGCCCATGCAACGAGATAGCTCTCGAACGTCTCGTTGTCGTTCGCATCCCAGCAGTTCAGCTGGCCGCAGTCCCGCCATAGCGAAGGATCCTCGATAAACCGGTCCAGCAGGGCGATTGCCAGGGTGCGGTTGAGTTCGCGGATACATGGTTCCTCTTCCAATCTTTCCAGGTTGTCGGTCAGCCACTCCTGGAAATCGCCCTCGACAGGTTGCCGGTGGCCCTGTTCGATCTCCTCGGCGTAGGTCCTGAAGTTCGGCGCGAACGCCTCTGCCTCGAAGACGCAAGGAGGCGGACGCTCCTTCCAACCATCCGCAACCTGATGCAGCACGAACAGTGACGCCAGTTCGCACAAGCTCTCTTCGAACCACTTGTGCTTGTGTTCCCTGTGCCGGTCAAAATTGGTCATCACATGACACAGTTCGTGCGAGAACTGGTACACGTACTGGCACCAGTACGTGTCCCGGGCGCTGATTCTGATCTGGTAAGGTCTGAGGTCGTAGAAGACCCGGGGCGACTGGTTCCACCAGGCGACGTTAATGGGAGCGTCCGGATGCTTGTCGAAGGCTTTTACGAGCACCTGGTACGCGGACTCCAGGACCGCGTGTACGGCAGAAAGGCTCGCAGCTCCCCAGTTGCCGTTCTCTATCGGTAATCGTTCCTGTTCCATTACTCCACCCCGCTGACCTTGGGCGACGCCGGACGGGCGCCGTGAGGGCCG
>JAPOZF010000166.1:4470-4779 GCA_026706165.1 Gemmatimonadota bacterium | reverse complement strand
CCCATCGAGCCCAGGGGCGGCATTCGCCTGCTGTTCGTGGCCGACCTTTCGAGTTACGCAAGAGAGCCGTTCATCAGCGACCCGGCCACGCCCGAACAGATCGAAAGGCTCGTCGACCACTTCGCTCTCAGCGGGGCCGACGCCCTCGGCCAGGAGGTCTTCGGCCAGGGATGGGTCACCTACTTCCGCTCCGACACCTACGAGTTCGACCAGCGTCCCCAACACCGCCGCTGGATCCCCTTGCTCGACCGGGGCATAAACCCCATCGAGATAATCTGCAGGCGCGCCCATGAGCGCGGCATGAAGTTC
>JAPOZF010000166.1:0-4460 GCA_026706165.1 Gemmatimonadota bacterium | reverse complement strand
TTTGATCGGCATCTGCCCCACTATTGGGCCGATCACGCTGGAAAGGATGCCAGAGTTCATCGCCGGCGCGCGCTTCGGCGACGACCACGGGGCTCCCACCCAGGGCGCCCGGTGGATGTTCGACCACCCGGAGTTCATCCTCAGGGACGTCCCGCCGGGACCGCTCGCCAACCCGGGCAACGCGATGGACTTCTCCTTCAGGGAGGTGCGCGACTTCCACTTCGGGGCCATCGAGGAGATCGCCCGCCGCTTCGACGTCGACGGCATCGAGATAACCTTCCGCAGCGACAACCACTTCCCGTACCCGCGCTCGATCTCGCGCGAACGCCAGCACCTGATGACCGAGCTGTTCCAACGCATCCGCGGCATGCTGGACGACGAAGGGCGGCAGAAGGGCAGGAAGCTGATCCTGGGCGTCCGCGTGCCGGAGACGATCGACGAGTGCCACGGCTGCGGACTCGACATTCCCGCGTGGATCGCCACCGGCATTCTCGACTACGTGAGTCCGGCCAACGCCATGTACGCGAACCACAACGCGCAGTGGGAGGAGTTCTCGCGCCTCGCGGAGGGAACGTCCTGCCTCCTGCTGCCCGGGGTCATGCCGTTCTGCTCCGCCGCCGACGCGCGCAGCGACACCGTCCCCTGGGCGCTCCAGCCCGACACCGGCAGGAGCGGCAGCGCCGACCACGTGGCCTTCCAGTCGCGGGTCTACCTCCGCCCGATGGCCGCGAACAACTACCGCGCCCTCGCCAACAACATGTACGGCGCCGGCGCCGACGGCGTTTCGAGCTTCAACTACCAGGAGCAGTACACGGGCAACCTCATGGGGGACTTCCCCGGCTCGCTGGCCCTGCTCAGAGAGCTCAAGGACCCCGATGCCCTGAAGGCGGGCCACCGCACCTACCTCTTCCGCTCGATGATGGGCGGGGTCGACTACCACGGCGCCGTGGGCATGGCCTCCACCGGCGCGATCAAGGACGACAAGATCCTCCTGAGCCGCGGGACCCCCGGCGTCCGGCAGGAATACCGGCTCCGCCTCTGCGAGCAGTGGGACGGGATCGGTTGCGCCTGCGCCGCCGTCCGCGCTCAGAATCTCAGGCCCGGCGACAACCTGGCGCTCGATGTGAACGGCGCGGCCGTCCCGGAAGACAGCGTCCGCCGGATGTGGCACGAGGCCGGCCGCTCTACCAACATCGGCCGTCCGCTTCCCGCCTACTCGACCGTCATCTTCGACCTCGACCCGGACGGCATGATCGACGGAGACAACACTCTCGCCGTAACCCTGACAGAGCAGGAGGAGGGAGCATCCGGCGATATCCTCATCGACGAGATCGACGTTACCGTGATGCCCTGAAGGTGTGACGGTACCGAAGCCATACAAGCGGGGGTACGACCGCTTCCGCCGGAAGCCCGGTTCAACCGGCTGTCGAGGCGGCCGGTCTCGGCGGATCCACTTCCACCAGCACCCGGCGGCCCGCCGGGTCGAAGGCGGCCAGGGCGGCCCGGTCCTCCAGCAGGAAGGTGCCGCTCCGGAAGGCGGCGCGGTTCGGGGCCCGCGCCAGGGGGCGGCCGTCCACCCGCACCGACCGCACCTCTCCACCTGTCAGTCGCAGGGTCAGATCCGGGGTCCGCACCGGCAGGTCGAGGCGGACGGCGTTCCCCTCTATCGAGACGCGGGCCATCTCCCGGGCGCAGGCATAGGTGGCGATCTGGCTGCAGGTGCGCCACTGGGTGCGCTCGCCCCGGGGGTCGCGCTCGGCGAGGCGGCCCACCACCTTCTTGAAAGTTTCGAAGCCGCGGCGGTCCCCGTCGTGGAGCCCGTAGAACCCCTGCCAGTGGCTGATGAGCACCGCCGGCTGGCCCGCGTCGATGAGGGCCGGCAGGCGGCCCCCCTCCAGGTCGGGGGTGATGTACTTGTCGGCATCGGCCGGGCCGTACCCGGTCGAGTGGCCGGTCCAGTCGCGGGTGGAGGCGATTATCTCTCCGGTTGCCCTGCCTGCCTGAGGGTCGGGGTACCACACCGGGGTGTCGATCGCGGCCTCCGAACCGGAGACCCGCTGAAAGAACCAGGGCACCGGGTTGCCCGTGACCTGGCGCACCGCCTCTCCCGCGCAGCGGGCGTAGAAGGGAAGGGTGCGGCCGCCGAAACCGCCCGGCGAGGTCACCCCCTGGGGCGTCAGGCCCACGGCGTCCAGGATGCGGCAGGCTTGGGCGATGTACTCGGTGACCAGCTCCTCCCGGTCTTCGGGAAGAGCGGCCCATTCGTACTGCTCCCATATCCCGGAGGGGAGGGGCTGCAGGGTTTTGGGATCGACCACGAAGGTGTGGGTGAGCATCTCCGGCGTGATGTCGAATGCGGGGACGATGACCTCGCGGCACATGGCCAGCCACTCCTCCTGCTGGGCCTTGCTGAAGAGGGGCAGCCCCTCGTCGATGCGGCCCAGGGCGGCCGGGCAGGGCACCACCGAGAACTTGCCGCGCACACCGTTTGCCAGGCACGACTCGGCGAACTCGCGGGTGAAGGATGTCGGATGGACCACGGGCAGGTCTTCCCAGCGCCGGTTACGGTCCTCTGACATCGTGCGGAAGATCGTGCGGTCGCGGAAGAAAAAGTAGTTGAGGTTCACCAAGACCGTGGAATCGTCGATGATGATCGACAGGGGCACCCTGTCGAGGGAGTGACGGGCGATTTCAGCGAACATGGACATGTCGGCAGCGGGCGGCGTACCCTGGGCTCGGCAGGGAGTGAACTATCCGGTCTTCCTAGGCGGCGATCACGACCTGCGCGGGATTGATGGCCTGGTATTTTTCTTTGTGCGCGGTGATTTAAAATGCCTCCGGCACCTTGTCGATTCCTTCCAGCACGTGCCGGATGGTGGGTTTCATGCTGATGCGCCCCGAGGCCACCAGCCGCACTGTGTACTCCAGGTGGGCCTGCGAGCTGATGTCGGGGAAAGGTAGCGCAGGCTGCGTTCCCGCATCAGGTCGACATCCAGTTCCAGGGGCGCCCCGAACCAGGAGGCATCTGCACGGCAATGCGGGGCCGCTCAAACCATCGGTTCAGTTCCTTGGATTCGCTGGCATCCGGTGTTCGAGCATGAAGACACATGACAGGACCCTTCCCCAAACTGGCCGGTTGTCCCATGATACCACGGCTTGCGGAAAAGTACGAACTCTAATCCTTGACGGGACACTACCTTGACAGTACCTCCAGCCATCTGGGAGATACCCGAGCCGCTGTCCACCGACAGCGTGAAGGTGGACGACGGCGCCGTCATCGTCCTGAGACGCCACGGGAATCCGGCGGGACCCCGGCTTGTCCTGAGTCACGGGAATGGGCTCGCCATCGACCTCTACTACCCGTTCTGGTCGCTGCTGGCGGCCGACTTCGACCTCGTGGTCCATGACCTCAGGAACCACGGCTGGAACAAGGTTGGTGCCATGGAGACCCACCGTTTCGATGCTTTCTCCCGCGACCACGACCGCATCTTCGAAGCGATCGGAAGGCTCTACGGCGAGAAACCCACGGCGGCCGTCTTCCACTCCATTTCCGCCCTGGCCGGCCTGCACCTGCCTTCGAGGGGCAGCCATTACTCGGCGATGGTGCTGTTCGCGCCGCCTCTCTGCAACACCGGCCCGCGCTACAGGGAGTTCGAGCTGCTGGCCAGGCGAACGGGCGACATGCTCGGGCGGAGGGCGCCGTGGTTCCGGGCCAGGGAAGAGCTTGCCGAACTTCATACCAACCTCCATTACTTCCAGCGGGCTGTGCCGGGCGTCTTCGATCTCGTGGCCAGGACGACCCTCCGGGAATCCGGGACCGGACAGGGTTACGAGCTCCGGTGCCCTCGCGAGTACGAAGCGCAGATCTGGTACGAAGCCTCGCAACCTGCGGTGTCGGTGGACTTCGGCTCCCTGCGATGTCCCACCAGGATCGTCCCGTCGGATCCCGCCATGGATCCGAACCGGCCGAAGTTCGATTTCAGCAAGGCCGCAGGCGTCGACCACGGGGTCGTGCCCGGAACGACACACTTCCTGCAGCTGGAGACACCGGAGGAGTGCGCGGCGGTGATGCTGGACTTCCTGAGCCGGCAGGGTTTTGTGGAGAGTCCGCGATTGACCCCGGGAGGCGCGCCAACGTGACGCGCAGGGCGAACGACTGCTCCGGTGCCGGCGGAGACTCACCGGCGGGTGTTCGTCGTCTTCTCGCCCTGTCGAAGCCCAGCGAAAGGATCCCATGAAGAAATCCGATCCACTTGAACAAGGTCTCGCCGCCGGCGAGGCAGCGGCTTCTGCCGCCGGAGGCGCATCGCAATCACCGGCGAACCACGGGCGCATGTATGTGCGCACGCAGAGTTTCGGGTCCACCGATGCCGAGTTGCGCTTTCTGCAGCGCTGCGGCGTGCGCCACAAGGCCGCCGACTTTCCCTTCCACCCCGGCCGCGGCTGGGATCTCGACGAAC
>JAPOZF010000725.1 GCA_026706165.1 Gemmatimonadota bacterium | reverse complement strand
GCGGAAACGCAAGCGTTGGGAAGCCACTGCTCGGGGGCGGGGGTACACAGGAGAATCCCCGCCACCGTGGCTCGAATTGCGCCGTTCTCATCCCTTCCCACCAGAGCGAGTTTTTCCAAGGCCGTTTCGGGATCCGCCCGCCCGCTCGCGCTGAGCAGCGGCTTCCAGAGTGTTTCGTCCAGCGTGCGGAACCCGGTATTCGGCACGGGCTGCTCGTCGAACCAGCGATAACGCGCCTGGCCGCGCTGTTGAGCCAATCGCATTCGCTCGTCGCTGGGCATCTGACGTTTGGAACTGCCGACGCGCCGGAAGCTGCCACCCGGACTGTCGTACTGCGCCGTGCCTTTTGCTACTGAAACGGCCAACAGTGCTTTGTCGTCGAGTTTGTGGCGGGTAATGGCTACGTCAAAGAGGGGTGGCTTGATCGAGTGGGAACACAACTCAACGACCATGCCTTCCAAAGCGTTCATTTGTTCTCGCGACATGCCCTGTACTTCACCGGTGTCCGTGACACCACAGAGCACCACACCCCCGCTGGCATTGGCAAAAGCCGCTATTTCATCTGCCAAATCGTTTCGTTTTGGTGCCGTCGGACGGTCGGCGCGAAACTCGACCTGCTTGAACTCCCAGTAGCTGTCCTCACCAGAATCCAGTTGGCGTCTGATGTCGTCTGTGTCCATTCGGATCATCTTTCTCCGAACCCGAGTGCCTTCAGGTTGGCCTCGATTGCGGCGTCCAGCTTTTTCGCCTCGGCCTGCTGCTCGCGCCATTGTTTGGCGAGGCGGGCCATCTTCTCCTCGAAGGGCTCTCCATCGTCCTCTTGCGGCTCGGCTCCAACGTAGCGGCCGGGGGTGAGGACGTGGCCGTGCTTGCGGATCTCTTCCAGGGAGGCGCTCTTGCAGAACCCGGGAACGTCGGCGTACTCGCCAGAGCCTTCTTCTCCGCGCCAGGCGTGGTAGGTGTCGGCGACGCGGGCGATGTCCTCCGGGGACAGGTCGCGGTGAGTGCGGTCCACCATGTTGCCCAGCTTGCGGGCGTCGACGAACAGGGTCTCGCCCCGCCGGTCCCGGTGTTCCCCGTTGCGGCGGCCACGGGACAGGAACCAGAGGCAGGCCGGTATCTGGGTGGACCGGAACAGTTGACCCGGCAGGGCCACGATGCAGTCCACCAGGTCGGCTTCGATCAGGTTTTTGCGGATTTCACCTTCGCCGGACTGGTTCGAGGACATGGAGCCGTTGGCCAGCACGAAGCCGGCGGTGCCCCGGGGGGACAGGTGGTAGAGGAAGTGCTGCACCCAGGCGAAGTTGGCGTTGCCCACCGGCGGCACACCGTACTCCCAGCGCTTGTCGTCGCGCAGCCGATCGCCGCCCCAGTCGGAGACGTTGAAGGGGGGATTGGCCAGAATGTAGTCGGCCCGCAGGTCGGGGTGACGGTCGTTGTGGAAGCTGTCGCCGTGCTCGATCCGGCCCTCGATCCCCCGGATCGCCAGGTTCATCCGGGCCATGCGCCAGGTAGTGTAGTTGGACTCCTGGCCGTAGATGGAGATGTCCGCACTGGCATTGCCCCCGTTGCCGTTGCCGCTGGCGTGGGCGCGGATGAATTCCACCGACTGCACGAACATGCCGGAGGAACCGCAGCAGGGATCGTAGACCCGGCCCTGGTAGGGTTCCAGCATTTCCACGAGCAGGCGGACAACCGAGCGCGGAGTGTAGAACTCGCCGCCCTTGCGGCCCTCGGCCAGCGCGAACTGCTCCAGGAAATACTCGTAGACGCTGCCCAGCACGTCCGTGGCGCGGGCATCGGCCCCACCCACCCGGATGTTGCTCACCATGTCCACGACCTGTCCTAACCGGGTCTTGTCCAGGGCGGGGCGGGCGTAGTCCTTGGGCAGCACATCCTTGAGCGCCGGGTTGTCCCGTTCGATGGCGGTCATGGCGTCGTCGACGGCCCGGCCGATGGTGGGCAGGCGGGCCTGCGCTTGCAGCTTTGCCCAGCGCGCTTCGGGCGGCACCCAGAAGATGCTCTGGGCGCGGTACTCGTCCGGGTCTTCCGGGTCCGCGCCCTGGTCTACCTCGGCCTCCAGTTGGGCATGGGCTTCCTCGAAGGCGTCGGAGATGTACTTGAGGAAGATCAGGCCGAGGACGACGTGTTTGTACTCCGCGGCGTCCATGCTTCCCCTGAGGGCGTCGGCCATCCGCCACAGCTCAGACCTGTAGTCGGGAACGACGGTGTCGCCGCTAGGTTTGGTCTTGGCTTTGGTTGTTCTCTGTCTTTTTGGCGCGGTTGTCATTGAGCTGATTCCTGCGAACCGAGGTCACCACAGACTTGGCGTCCTTGCCCCTATGTCCTTGGCCTTAGTCAAAGAATATGCTGCTGGACATATCCAGACCATTCCAGGAGGAGTTTGATGCTGCCGCAAACAGCTTCCGGGTAGCAGGCGACCTGCATGTACAGGCATCAGCAATCGCGGCCATCCCCGAACGCGACCCTCACCTCTTCCAGAACCAGGCCACCTTCACCTGCAGCGAGCGGTCGGCCTGCTGCAGCCCTCCCTCGGTATCCCACACCTGGTTGTACACCACGAACAGATCGCTGCCGGGCAGGAAGCGGTAGTTGAAGAGGAAGTTCCCCCCCACCAGTTCGCGGGCGCTGTTCCACTGCAGGAAGCCGCGCACGAACATTTCCGGGGAGAAGGAATACAGGAAGCGCTGCCCGAACAGGTGGGTGTTGAAGGCGCCGTCGGGCAGGTCGATGCGGTTGAACGCGTAGTCCCCCTCGAGCTCCAGGCGTACGAAGTGGCGCCAGACCGTGCTGGCGGAAACGCCGCTGCGCGTGCCGTTGAAGAAGCCGCCCCGCTCCAGGGAGAGAATGCCCGAAAAATGGCGGTTCGAGCTGGGGAAGAAGTTGAAATGCCAGCTGTCGAACTCGTAGGTGTCCGGGGGGATTTCCTGGCCCTCCCGTATTTCGAACGCCTCATCCAGATGCTCGTAGCGCCGGCGGTAGCGCCCGCCAACCCAGTCTCCGGCTTCGAGGTTGACGAAGGCCGGGATCGCGGCTTCGCCGCTCTGCAGGGTGTTGTCCCGGTCGGTCAGGTAGGTGAACCAGGGGCCGAGGGAGAACTGCCGGATCCAGCCGACCTCCGGCCGGGGGCGGTAGCGCCCGTCGCCCTTGATCCGGCGGATGCCGGTGCGCGGGACGAAGCCGACTTCGGGCGAGAAGTTCTCTTCGATGTCGAGGTAGCTGACGCTGGTCCGGAAGCGGCCCCGGCGGTAGTCGAGCTCCAGCAGGCCGGCGCCGTCGCCGCCCTCCGCCGCGGGACTCCAGGTTCCGGCGGCGAAGCCGCGCAGGTTGAGGGTGGTCTCCAGAAGCGACAGCGAGAAGTCCATGCCGGCGGTGCGGTTGTACCCGGACTCGGAGCCGGGCTGCTTGTCTATGGCGATCAGCCCGACGTTGGAGCTGCCCGGCAGGTCGCGCTTGAGACGCAGGACGGTGAAGTCGGTCCGGGCCACGTCGAGGGTGTCGAGGACGTCGACCTCCAAGGTGTCGACGATAACCTCCCCGCTCAGCCCGGCCTGCTCCTCGTCGAGGAGGTCGCCGCCGTCGGTGAGGAAGCGGTCTTCCTCTTCCTCGTCGACGAAGGTCATGGCCTGCGTGGTCATGCGCAGGGCGCCGACCTGGTACGGTCCGGCGCGGCCGGTGAGCTTGCCCCCGGCGAGCACGGGAAGGTTGTGCCCCTCCTCGATGCCGATGCGGCGGCTGTAGAACAGCAGGGTGGGCGGCGGGCCTCCCAGCCCCTGCCTTTCGACCCGTTCACCGAACTCGAAAATCCCTGCCCCTTCGAGGAAGAAGTCCCGTTTCTCGGGAAAGAACAGGCTGAAGCGGGTGAGGTTGACCTGCTCCTGGTCCGTCTCCACCTGGGCGAAGTCGGTCTTCCAGGACAGGTCGAGGGTCAGCGAGGGGGTAAGTCCGTACTTGAAGTCGAGGCCGGGGTCGAGTGCGTGCTCATTGGAATCGTCCCCGGTGAAATCGCGCCGCGAGCCGCTCAGCAGGTAGGGGACGACGGCCATCGGCGGCCGGCTGCGAAGCCTGCCCAGGCCCTTGAGCACCGCCAGGCGCGAAGTGCGGTAGCGCCCCCAGAAGCCGTAGGACTGCGGCGGCGGCTCCAGGAAGACCTCCTCGTTCTTCCGGCGTATGGCGCGACCGATGTTGATGCCCCAGACCGCCTGTTCGCTGTCGGGGTAGCGCAGCTGGTCGAAGGGAATGGCGACCTCGGCGCTCCAGCCGAGGCTGTCGACGCGGGCGCGGCTGCGCCAGACGCTGTCCCAGGCCTGGTTGCGGGTGCGGCCTTCGTCGGTGAGCAGCAGATCCTGGCGCGCCCCGAGGGGATTGGTGCTGAAGTAGAAGCCGCCGCGGCGGTCGTTGTAGGGGTCGAGGATGATCTGGACGTTGTCGTTCTCCTCGAGGTCGGCGTCCCGCCGCATCTGGTTGGCGACCAGGCGGCCGGGTTCGCTGTCGAAGCAGCGCACGGCGAAGTACAAGTGGTCGTCGTCGAAGAGGACCCGGACCTCGGTCCGCTCCGTGGGCGGGGCTCCTTCGACCGGCTCGCGCTGGAAGAAGCGGTCCGTGACCGGGGCCTGGCTCCAGACCGCATCGTCGAGGCGGCCGTCGATGCGAGGCGGCTCGGCCGTGCGGGCGGCCTCGACGACCGGGGCTTCCCCGGCCCGGACAGGGGCGGCGAGCAGCGCGAGGAGGAGGCCGCTTGTGAGAATGGAGGACAGGTTCAAGGCTTGCAGGCACTTGGGGGGGCTGGTGGAGT
>JAPOZF010000185.1 GCA_026706165.1 Gemmatimonadota bacterium | reverse complement strand
TCATCCTAGAGGGCAATGAGCGCCAGGGGTGGACGGGAACGGGCCCCCTGCTACTGCGGCATTCCATGTTGAGCGCATCGTCTCTTGAGGCCGGGCTGGAATACCATCGAGTTGTGGATCTGCTGCTAGACGAGCAGAAGGCCCTCGTCGCCAACCGGGTGGGAGCTACAGGTGACTCCCGCAGCCTAGTGCTAGCCGCCCAGTGGTCCAACGTCCGGGAATACCAAGGCTATACCCTGACCACCCAGTTTGGCATCATGTACACCCGGGTCTGGGACGAGTTCATCGCCGCCGGTGACCAAGGAAGGTCGGTAAGGGAAGACCGAAGCCGCGAATTGAGCACCACCTTCATAACTGTATATGCTGGACTGTGATGAACAAGTCCCCCCAAGTGCGCACCGTGCAGTCCAGGTCCCGAATCCTCATCCTCGTCGGGCTCGCAGTCGTGTTGAACGTCGAGCCTGGCGCATCCCAGGCGGACTACGGGAATCGCCTCGGAATCCGCGAGAGCGGCCGGGCGATCTACTACTCGACAGCTCCCAGCCTGCGCACGGACGCCTTCGTTCCGTCCCTCAAGAAATGGTACATGCCCCAAGAGGTCGCCAACCACTACCGCTGGCAATGGGAGGCGGGGACCAACTACGCCCACGAGCGCTACTTGCGCTATCTGGCCACCGATCAGGAGGGCGACAATTACTACGATCTCTACGGCCGGCTCCTGACCCGAGGTTGGCTGATCTACGACTGGCAGCAGAGCCAGCCCCGGACCTCTGAGGGGAACCTGCTCCACAAGACCGACCGCTACAAAGACCTTTTCGGCTCCCTCGTGGTCTCTGCAGACTCCAAGGGGCAGCACCACTTCCGCGTGAGCATCGGCGACGAGATCGGCACGACCCTAACGCCCATGACCTTTCGCAAGACGGCTTTCAACGGGGTCCAATTCGACTATATGGCGGATCGCGTCGCGGCCACAGCCCTCCTATCCAGAATCAATGTGCCGCTGTTCCTGCCAGCGCGCAGTTTCATCGACGAGTTCACCAATTTCGTCGGTCTGCGGGCCGTCTGGAACATGGCCGACTTTGTGCGCTTCGGCGGCACCTTCGTCAACGCGCACAACGGGCGGAGCTCGACCGTGCCCTTTGACGGGAGTCCATTGACCGGCAGGCTGAGCTCTCACCAGTCGGGCGCGCGCATCAACCGGATCACCGTGCGGATTACCGACGATTCCCCGGCAGGCGGCGAGGGCGGTCCCGCCCTCTTCGCCCACGAGATCGAGATTACGACCCGGATAGGAGAACTGGACACGGTGTTGGTGGGCAGCCAGATCGGCTTCCATCCGAGGGTTTCGGGAGGCATCCCCCGGGATGGCTCCCTAGTAGCCGAAGGCGACGGCGAATTGGGGCGGATCCGGCTGGACTACGTGCTGGCGGATCCGGACCCGGCGGTCCTCGATGACTTGGAAACGGTGGTGTCCCTGACCGATGTGGTCAACAACATCAGCAAAGTCCGGTTCCGGCTGGTCCTGAGTAACGACTACAAGGTCGAGGTCACTTCCGACCAGCACACCGACAACGCCATCTTCGAACCGCGCCCAGTGTTCAGGACCATGGTGCGGGCTGAGGGGAATGTGAAAGACCATTCCAACTTAGGTGCCGTGGTCTTTGACTATGGACTGCCCACCGCCACCCAGGTCCTCGGCTTTACAGTGGAGGCCGACGATCTAGCTGGGTTCAGGCTCTATGGCGAGTTCAATGTGAACCACCAGTACCGCAAGTACCCCGACGTGAGCCGGACCACTCACACCACCTCGTCGGGCATTCGGGGCAATCCCTCCGCCGCAGGGTGGATGGTCAACGCGGCTAGGGATTTCCATCCGTACTACCTCTTCGGCGAGGCCTTCGGCATGGACGCCGAATACTCGACCACCATGCGGTTTTTGGATTCGGCGGGCCGAGTCAATTACGCGGACACGCCGCAGGCCCATTCCAACTACCTCTACGACTTCGTCGACGACAACGACGACAACGACCGCAAAAACGACCAAAAGCGCAGATTCGACGACGGCCGGACACCCGACGAACGGAACAGCATTCGCGTGTTCGAGGGATACGCGGACGAGGCAGTTTTTCCCGGCCTCGACGAGAACCACGATTTCATCTCCGATTTCAACCAGAACAACACCCGGGTGCGGCCCAACAGTGTGCCCGACTACGCCGAGCCTTTCCTGCGCTACAGCGTGGACCGGCCCGAGTATCTCTTTGGCATCGACATGAACAACAACGGCTGGGGGGACCGTTTCGAAAACGACAACGAACCCGACTACCCATACAAGCGCGACCGCCGCGGATTCAACGTGTACGGCGGTGCGTGGATCGTGCCGGATGCCAAGATCACCGCCGGCCACCAGCGGGTGCGTCGTCCCTCAACCGGCGAGACCAATGTGAGCAGCTATGCCCTCTTCGCGTTCGAGCGCAGCTATCCCGGCGTGGGCGAGCTGACGGTTTACAACATGTTGAAGCGAGTCGAGGACGACATCGCCGACGACCTCTTCCAATGGCTGCACGGAAGGTTCAGGGACGAGGGCATGACCCCAATCCCGGATCCGCTGGGCCTGCCCAATACTTGGGTCAACAAACTGTCCCTAACCTTCGAGCGTCGGGGCAATGTCGGCGTCAACTCCGGGAATAAGCTGATCTATGAGGTGCTGCGGCAGCGGGAGGAACTCACCGTGGACCGGAAGGGCCGGAAGATCTCGCAGCACACCCGGCGGCTCGGATTGATCAACAAGCTAAGTTGGCTTTATCCCCTAGGTAACGGAAGTCAACTCCGCCCGCGCGTCAAGCACGAGCTGTTCATGGACGACACGCCGTTCAACACCGAGTGGCTCCTGAACGACCGGGTATTCGAGCGCAAGGAATGGGCCGGCTTGGCCTCCCTGCGGCTGGACATCCCGGTGCTGAGCCACAGCACGGTGATCATCGGCCTAGAGCAGGTCATCTTCCGCGATTTCGCGCAGCAGGAGGTGGCGTTCGCAGACGACCCCGTAGCCGGCCTGAACCGGGGCGATCCCACCGGCGATTTCAATGAGCTATCCCTCGCTCTACAGCTGACCAATTCCACCAGCTATGTGGGATACCGGCTTATGTCGACGATTGGAATACGGGTGGACCGCCGGAAGATCGACGCGTTCGACCAGCAAGACCGGACGGAGACAAGCGGCCTGTCCTATCTCACCGTATATGCTGGATTGAGAGAATGATAAAACTAAAATCTGCGGTAGCGCCCCTGGCCTTGGCTCTGGGCATCGTCCTAGCCGGCTGCGGGGAAGACGCGCATGGCCCGGTGCTGGCCGAGATAGGAGACACCCGCATTCACGCAGCGCAGCTACGCCGCTATGAGGAACGCCTAGTCGAAAGCCTGAGGTCCAAGGAGGAGGGCATTGAAGGGCGACGGCAGCATCTGCAAGCCCTGATCGACAAGGAGATCCTCATTCGGGAAGCAGCAGTGCGGGGATGGGACCGCGACCCCGACCTGCGCCGCAAGCTGGAGCGCGAATGGACCGAGCGGCTGGTGAACGAGTTCTTCGCCCGAGAAGTGGACGCGAAGATCGCGCTCGAAGAGCGGGAAATCCACGACCACTACCTGAAGACCGGACGAAACCGCGCGGTCATGGGTGGCAAGATCGAGGTCGAGAGCCGGGAAGAGGCCGAGGAAATCGTGCGCCTGTTGCAGGGCGGCGCCGACTTCGGGGAGTTGGCGCGGCAGCGCTCGATCCACCGTGCGACGGCCGAGCAGGGTGGCCGGTTCATGGGGTACGCCACCAAGGACCAGATGCCCCTACCCGTCATGCGGGAAAAGGTCTTTCCGCTCGAGAAAGGTCAGATCTCCGAACCCATACCCCTGCCGGGCGGCACCTACGGCGTGTTCCAGGTCATGGACGAGGCACCTGTTTCCCTCGAACGGGTGCGGAGTATAGTGGTGACCGAGCTCCACCGGGAGAAGGCCGGCCTTCGATCCATGGAGCTTGGCCGGGAACTGCTGAAAGTTCTGAACCTGCGTCCCCGGGAAGACGGTTTCGAGCTTCTCGCCACGCGTCTGGAGAGCGAGAGATACCCTTTCTCCGAGGTCGAGCGCGGCACAGTACTCTACGAGTTCGACGGCGGCACCATTACAGTGGGAGAGTTCATCGACTCGGCCCAAGAGAACTACCGGGAATTCTCGGGAGATGTGCGAGAGCAGGTGCGGTGGTTTGCGGAGTCCGTCTTAGTCCCCCGCGCGCTGGCCGCGCAGGCTGCTCGCAATGCCGGAATCGACCGCGAGCAGGAGATGGTCGCCTGGCACCAAGCCAGGCAAGAGGAACGCCTGTTGGCGGTCATCAGAAAGAAGGTGACGAGCGACGTGCAGGTGGACGAGGACGAGGCGCGGCACTTCTATGCCCAGAATCTGCGGTATTTCATTCCAAAAGAGGCCCTGACGCTGGACGAGATCCTAGTCGCCACACGCGAAGAAGCGGTCGCGCTCCGGGACCGGATTGAGCGCGGTGAGGATCTGCGGGTCCTGGCCCAGCAGCACACCCTGCGGCGCATGGCCATACCAGACAGCGGACGATTCCACCTCCATTGGTACCAGAAAGAAGCGCACGAGGCCCTGTTCGAAGCCGCACAGAAAGCCGCGCCGGGCGACTTGCTGGGTCCCATTGCAGTGGAGGTGCCGGCCCACCAGGTCGTATCCCCCGGTGGTGCGGCGTCTGCAGACCACTACTATTCCGTGTTCAGGTTCGTCGAATCAACCCTCGTACGCCGCCCCCAGCCCTTCCGTG
>JAPOZF010000191.1 GCA_026706165.1 Gemmatimonadota bacterium | reverse complement strand
TGATGCCATCATCATTTTGCAAGTATTATGTACCGTCAACGACTGCTGACGCAAAGACTTCGGGAACTCGCCGCCGCTTTCCCTGTAGTTGTGCTTTCAGGTGCCCGACAGGTTGGCAAGAGCACCTTGTTGCAGCATCTCTACGGTGACAAGGCGGACATCGTCGTTTTCGACCCTGTTGTCGACGTGGGGAACGCGCGCCAGGATGCGGAGCTGTTTCTGGCCAACAACCGCCCGCCCCTGATCCTCGACGAGGTCCAGTACGCGCCGGAGTTGATCGCCAGCCTCAAACGCGAGATCGACAAAGACCGGTCCCCCGGGCAATACATTCTCAGCGGGTCCCAACAGTGGAGTGTGCTGACCTCGGTATCCGAGAGTCTTGCAGGGAGGGCTGCCTTCCTCGACCTGGAGGGGTTCAGCCTGGCAGAAGCCGCGGGATCCGGGGGTTCCTGGCTGGCCAGCTGGATAGCCGACCCGGCAAGGTTCCTGGCTTCCCCGCCATCGCGGCTGCAGGATACGCGAACGTTCTACGAGTCTCTGTGGCGAGGGGGCCTGCCGGATGCCACCCTGATCGCCGCCGCCGTCGTCCCGGATTTCCATGCAGCCTATCAACGCACCTATATCGAGCGGGACGTCCGTCTGCTCGCAGACGTAGCCGACTGGCAGCTCTTCGGACGATTCATCCGCCTTTGCGCTGCCCTTTCCGCACAGGAGGTCAACCGCAGACAACTGGGCCGGGAACTGGGAGTAACCCCGCAGACCGCGGATCGCTGGCTGGGGCTGTTGAAGGCCACCTATCAATGGTTCGAAGTGCCGGCGTACTCGGGAAACGCCGTCAAGCGCGTAAGCGGCAAACCCAAGGGCTACCTCGCGGATACCGGCATGGCGTGCCATGCCCAACTGTTGTCCTCTCCGGAGTCGCTGGGAGGCCACCCCATGCTGGGCGCCCTTTTCGAGACCGCGGTAGTCGCTGAAATCCGCAAACAGGCGGGCGCAATGTCCACTCCTCCCCAGATGTACCACTGGCGGACGAACGGGGGAGCGGAAGTCGACCTTCTTCTCGAACGGGACGGCAGGTTCTACCCCATAAAAATAAAGCTGGCCGGCGTTCCTTCCCGCCGGGACACGACAGGGATCAGTGCGTTCCGCAAAACCTACCCAGGACTGCGCATCGAACCCGGACTGGTAATCGCGCCGATAAGGGAAGTATTGCAGGTATCCGAGCAGGACTGGGCAATTCCCTGGGATCTCGATGGTCGTTGAACGGATGGTCCCTCTCCGATGCCGCGAAGGGGGTCGTCCCCGCGGACGCCGCCTGCGGGGTCGAGGCAGCAAAGAGAGTTCTTGCATGCACACAATCGAAAGGTGAAGGAGCGAGGGGATGATTGCCGCTTCCCCTTCTGACAGACCGGTCCCCTTCATCGCGGCGGTGCCATTGCTGTGGGCATTCCGGTTGCTTGCGGGCGAGCCGTTCGTCGATCACGGCGGTCCGGAGCTGGCGGTTGCCGGTCCGGTGACCGCGCCGATCCAGCACGAGAAATACTTCCGCATGGAGCGGGAGCTGTTCGGGTACGACCCCCGGTACGTGCCGGCGCCGGTATCGTTCGACGCGGAAAACCGCCCCTGGATGGCGCTGGGGACCGAGCTGATCACCCTCACTGACGAAGGCCGCTGGATCGCCTTCGATTTCGACGCCGCGATCAAGAAGGAGTACGACGGCATCGAGGGGAGCGCCTTCCGCAACGGCCCCTTCATCTCCTTCGACAGGGAGGGCGACGCCTACATGCTGGCCCGCGTCAGCCATCTGCGGCGCCAGGACATCTTCCGGGAAACCCCGGCGCGGCGCATCGATGCCTTCGGCCTGGCGCACTCGCGGGACCGCCTGCGCACCTGGACCTTCTACGAAACCGTGTCGCCGGCGGTTCACGGCACCCCGTTTCAGCGCAAGCTCTACACCGGCGCCCAGCGGCTGGAGCGGCTGGAAGGCCACAACCAGATCGTCGGGCCGCCGCCGATGGTCGAGGGGCGCGGCTGGGAGCTGAGCCTGTTCGTGGCGGAGAAGCGGCAAGACGGTCGCCTGACACCGCCCGAGACGATTCTGCTGGCGCGCGCCGATCCGCCGATCGCCGGCAAGCTCAGGAACTGGATCACGCCGACCCATTCGGGGGCCGGCAATGTCAGCGCCACCTACGGAGGCAGGACCCACGTGGTGTGGCTGAGCATTCAGCCCCTCGAGCGGCACCGGGAGGAAGCCGAGGCCCTGTCGGCGGAGATGGACGGGGAGTACGTGCCGTACGCGCTGCGTTACGAGGGCTCTCTCGACGCCCTGGCCCCCAGCTACATCCGCAGCTACGATCGCGGAACGGGCGAGTTGAGCGACCCGGTGCTTCTCGGCTTCAGCCGGCGCAACAACCACGACCGGCCGGTGATCTCGGTGGACTCGAAGGGTTTCCTTCACGTCGTCATCGGCGCCCACCACGACAACTTCCAGTACACCCGCTCGCTGGCGCCCAACAGCAGCACCGAAGGTTGGACCGGGCCGCGGATGTTCGGGACTCCGAGGCCGCTCGAGGGCGGGGGCAGCTACACGTACACGGCGCTGCTGTGCGATTACGACGACAACCTGCACCTGGTAAGCCGCTGGGCCGGCACCGACGACTACCGCTTTCAACTGGTCTACCTGCGCAAGGAAGCGGGCCGGGACTGGGAACCGCACCGGGTCCTCGTCAGCCCGTTCCGCGTCGACTACGCTGCCTGGCGCCAGAAAATCAGCATCGACCGGCTCGGCAGGCTGTTCGTCAGCTACGCATACTACCCGGACCTGATGACGCCCGGGGAACGGCGGGCATACGCGCGCAGATGGCCGCAAGACGCCACGGAGAATCCGGATGCTCCCGGCGGCTACGACCTTGTGCTGCGGGACCGCGGCGGGGCCATGCTGATGTCTGACGACGGGGGCGATTCATGGCGGCTCGCCGTCACCGCGGATTTCGTGGAAGGGCTGGAACAGGCTGCTCGTCGGAGAGCAGAAGAGCAGATAGAGGACGGAGTACCTGTCCTGAAACACCAGGCAGACTGATGAAGCCCGACTGGTGCTGCAGCTCCAGGTGGCCGATGTCGCCGGCACCGAATGGACTCAACACAGGATGAAGGAGAAGAAATGAACAGCGTGACCACAGGTGACGGACTCGAGCACGTGCGCTACCTGGCCGACACCATCGGCAAGCGCCCGACCGGCTTCGCCGGGGAGATACGGGCGGCCGGGTACCAGTGCGAGCAGCTCGAAAAGTGGGGGTGCGAAGGGGTGGGCACCGAGGAGTTCCCCGCCCGCAGCTGGGACTTCGACCTGTGCAGAGTAAGCTGCGGACCGCTAGGCGAAATTGAGGCCCTGCCGATAGAGTTCTCGGCCTCGACCCCGGCGGGAGGGCTGGAGGCCGCCCTGGAGGTTCGCGAGAAGCCGGAGGCCGACTCCGGGCTCGAAGGCCGGATCGCCCTGTTCTGCAACGGGCTCCCCGACGGGAAGGCGCTTCTCGACAGCAACCCGGCCGGGGTGATCCTGGTGACCCAGGAGAAGGCCCTTGCCTGGCACCAGATCGTCGGCCCGACCGCCGCCCTGGCGGGCAGGCTGCCGATGGTCACCCTCGGATTCGCCGACGGCGTCGACCTCGTGCGCCACGGCGTCGACAGGCTGAAACTCGAGATCCAGACCCGGATCGAGGACGTTACCGGACGCAACGTGGTGGCGACCCTTCCCGGCGCTTCCGGAGACCGCCGCATCAACATCAGCGGCCACTACGATTCGGTGCCGGCGGGCGGAGCCGCGGCCGACAACGCCACCGGGGCGGCCTGCGCCCTGGAGGTGGTGCGCAGCCTCAGCGGGCTGGACCTGGACGCGACCGTCGACTTCGTCAACTTCAGCGCCGAGGAGATCGGCCTCTACGGGGCCGCGGCCTACGCCGGAGCGCACGCAAGCGAGCTGACTGCTACCGAGCTGGGGATCTACTTCGACGGCCAGGGGGACTTCCTCGGCCGCAACAACATCCACATCATGGGGCAGGACGGGCTGGTCGACCTCGTGCGGCAGCGCTGCGCCGAAACCGGATACGCCGTCGACCTGCACCACCAGTTCACCGGGCTCGACCAGGCGTTCCTCAGCGCACACGGCGTGCCTACTCTCTGGTTCCAGCGCGGCCCGCAGCTGACCTGGCACACCCGCGCCGACGTCACCGAAGACGTCAGCCCCGCGGCGATGCGGGCGACCATAGGGGCCGCGGTCGACATCGCGCTGCACGCGGACGCCAACCCGGGCTGCTTCCCCGGCGGGATTCCCGAGGACCAGGCGCGGCAGCTTGCCGAGTACGTGAGAAACGGGGCTCCCTGCTGGTAGCCGGCCCGCATGCAACCGGGTCGGGCGATTGCCCGATTCCGCAGAAGAAGGAGGGCTAAATGACAGGAGGTGCTATTCAACACCTGATCGTTATCTTCCGACGAGGGCATGAGGGAAGGATCAGGATTCATCAGAGGGTCCAGTAGACCGCTACTCTCGGGAAAGAGTCCACTCCCATTCTGTCGCATACTCGAAGGCTATCAGAAAGGCTGTCCTTCCCATGTGAGAGCTTCTCTCTGTTTTCGGGGAGCTGTGGGAGATCCGCCTTGCCTTCGGCAGGATTCCCTACGTCGATCAGGGTACCGCGAATTTCGAGAAATTGTTGCTCGAATGTATGGACTTTTTTTATGAAATAGATTGTCAGGCTAAACTTTCTCAGTAACCGTTCAGTTCCCTGGCAGCTTGGGGCCAGGGACGGAACGGTCTTGATATT
>JAPOZF010000689.1 GCA_026706165.1 Gemmatimonadota bacterium | reverse complement strand
CAGACGAAGCTCGACTGCGTCGGAGGAGCCTGCCTCGCCAACGACGGTCGCGGTTGCAGGGGAGTAGCGGCTCAATTCGACGGTCACTTCATGCTCTCCCACCGGGACCTCGAGGAGGGTGAGGCGCCCCTGTTCGTCCGAAGATCCCCGCAGGTCGAGAGCCGGCAAGTGGATCAGGGCCGCTTCCAGAGCATGTCCACTGGCGGCGTCGACGACGGTTACGGCAACCGTACCGGTCGTTTGCGCGTGCACCGGAGCGATTCCGAGGAAGGCCGCACATGCCACTGTCGAAATACACCTTTTCCAGGCATTCATCAGCGTTCTCCTTGATTGATCGTTACGGCCCCAACGGGCGGGACGTTGTCAGATTTCCAACCCTGTCACGATGGGGATTTACCGGAAACCGGATGGGCTGCTCCGGTTGGGGGGAAGATCTCCCGGCGCCGGAACGAGCCTACCCCTTCTTCTTCCGCGTTCCCGAGCGGCCCGGAAATGTGAGCTCCGCCACACCCGACTTGTCGAGCTCTCCCTTGCCGATCTTGATCATGCGGTCGAACTGGCGTTTGGTGGTGCGCGCCAACGGCAGATCGAGGCCGGCCTGCCGCGCCACGGACAGGGCGATACCGGAGTCCTTGGCGGCGTGGGCGGCGGAGAAGTAGCACTCGTGATCCCGTGCCACCATGTCTTCTCCATCGGTCTCGAGCACCCTCGAGTTGGCCCCGGTCTGAGCGAAGACCTCCATGAGCATCTCGAGGTCGAGACCGAGCGCCTTGCCGAGGCCCAGACCTTCGGCCAGGCCGGCGGTGTTGATGTTCATCACCATGTTGACCAGGGCCTTGACTTCGGCCGCCTTGCCCGTTGGTCCGACGTAGCGCAGGGCCTTGCTCATCGATTTCAGCACCGGCAGGACTCTGTCGAACACCTCGCGCTCCCCTCCGCACATCAGGTAGAGGGTCCCGTCGCGGGCCTGCGTGATGCTGCTCGCCATGCATCCCTCGAGGGTGGAAGCACCGGCTTTGGCCGCCCGTTTCTCGACCTCGCGATGGACGTCGGGCGTTATGGTGGCGCAATTGATGAACGTCCTGTTTTCCGCCCCGGCCAGAAGGCTGTCGCCGCTTTGCGAGAAGATCGTGCGCATCGCCTTGTCGTCGGTAACGACGGTGATGATCGTGTTGGCGGCCGCGGTGACACCGGCCAGCTTTCTCACCGCCTTCGCATCCAGCTCCTTGGCGAGCCTGGTTGCCAGCGACGGCTTGACGTCGTACAGGACAGTGACCGGAAAACCGGAGTCCTTGAGGTGCCTGGCGATGTTTGCGCCCATACGGCCCACTCCGACGACGCCGACCTGGAATTTCGATTTGTTTACTCGAGGCATGTGCCGATCTCCTTTTGCTCGTCTGGGACTTCAACATTCCTTCTGATTGTTCAATAGGGTAAAGCCGCGTGAAGATAGGGCGATGGCAAAGGGGCGACAAGCAGTTGTCTTCGCTCGCAGACCACGTCCTGCTACGGTTTCAGTGCAGGTTCAGGGAGGAATCCGGCATGTTTTCTGCTTCGTTATTGCTTCATTGTTTCGGCTCCATGGTCCGCCAACCCGGTATAACTACTGTTCAGGGGGCAAGAAACACAGTGACGAGGGTAAAATTTTACAACGGGGTATCACCGGATGGATCAGCCTGGAACGGTACCGATTGTCCAAAGGGTTGCCGCATGGTGGTTTTGCCATTTGCTTGCTTCCTGTCCTGAAGTTTTACGAATGGAGTGAACCGCGGATGAAAATCGGGGTAACGCAGATCGTTCTTGGCCGAATGAGTCTGGACGATACGCTCGAGCTGTGCCAGGAGGCCGGGTACGACGCGCTCGAGCTTGTTTTCGGTCCGGGAAAAGACCTGGACGCAGGCATGAGCGGGGCAGAACTCGGGCAGGTGACAAAGCGGTGTGAAGGCGCGGGTGTCGAGATCACGAGCGTGATCGCCAACCTCCCCGAGCGGGGCAACCTGCTGAGCCGGGACGCCGGGGAGAGGGAGCAGTGCTGCCGTTGCGTATCGCGGTCCCTGGAGATCGCCGGCGCCCTCGGGGCAGGGGCGACGCTCCTGCACCCGGGGCAGCTGGCGGTCGAGGGTACGTACCGGGAAGCCTGGGACGATCTCACGGAGGCGCTGGGGCGCCTGGCCATAGAGGCGGAGGCACACCGGGTCGCCATCGGACTGGAGAACGTGTGGAACAAGTTCCTGCTCAGTCCGGACGAGGCAGTCAGGCTGGTCGAGGCAGTGGGAAGCGAGTGGGTCGGGATCTATCTCGATACCGCAAACATGATGGCGTACGGGTACCTCGAGCACTGGATCCGCGCCTTGGGACCGCACATCGTACGCGTGCACCTGAAGGACTTCGACCGGGCCGGGCACAAGTTCGTCAATCTCGGGGAAGGAGACACCGACTGGCCCGCGGTGATGGCGGAACTGAGGGCAGCCGGGTATTCCTCCTCGCTCATCCACGAAGTAGGGGGAGACCGGTCGGTCCTCGTCGACCTCGGTGAGCGCATGCGGCGCATCGCCTCACTTTAATGGAAAGAAGGCACTGACTTGCTTTACGTGAAGAACTGGAGAGACGTCCAGCCCGACATCTCGCACCTGAGCGCCGTTCACTGGGGGGGGCTGCGGCCGCGCGACGGGAGCGATCCGGATGACGACCGCAATCGCCTGACCAGACTGGGCGGGTTCGCCCGCCACGCCCTGCAGGGCCGCAAGACCTCGGACCATCACAGGCATGACTGCAAGGAGCAGGTGTACTACATCCTCAGCGGGTCGGGTGAGGTACAGTTCGACGGCAGGCGGTTCCCCGTCGAGAGCGGGGATGCCGTCTATTTGCCCTCGGGTCTGTACCATCAGATGTTCAACGACATGAACGAAAGCTGGCTCGAGCACCACGTGATCAGCATGCCTGTGGAGGAGGACGGCGGGGAAATCTCCATCCGCAACTGGCGCCACGCGAACCCGCAGGGGGACGGCGCCGGGGCCATCCGCTGGCACCAGCTGGGACCTCTCGGAGAGGGGGACTCCGGGTGTCTTCGCGGCATGGCGTTCATCGATCGCGAAGCGGTGCAGCCGCAAGGCCGGTCGGCGCCGCGCAGGCACGAGGATCTCGAGCAGGTCTACTACGGGCTCGAAAACTCGGGGGTGATTACCGTCGACGGGGAAGAGGTGCCTTTCACCGAGGGAGACATGGTCCACCTTCTTCCCGGCTGCGAGTACAGCATCGCCAACCCCAACCGCCACTGGGTCAGCTACCTGATCATGGCGGCCTAGTGTGTCGTCCGATAAATAGATTGCATTTACAGATTTTCCCTGTTATCTTTCCGGTATGGCCCGACCCATCTCCAAAGTGGACCTTACCGAACCGGAAAGACAAGAGCTTGAAAGCCGGGTCAAGGCGCCGACCGCGTCGCAGCGCGATAGCCTGCGGGCGGCGATTATCTTGCGGCGCGCCGAAGGGATCAAACAGGCGCAGGTGGCCCGGGAGCTTGGGGTCAGCGTGGCGTGTGTGAACAAGTGGTCGCAACGCTTCGAACGCGACGGCTTGGACGGGTTGCAGGATGCCAAGGGCCGCGGGCGACGGCCCTCTCTGGCCGCCGATAAGGTCGAGCAGGTCATCACCGGTGCGACGCAGCCGCCGAAACCGCGTACGCGGTGGACGGTTCGCACCATGGCTCAAGCGGTGGGGATGTCGCCGGACAGCGTGCACCGCATCTGGAAGGCCAACGACATCAAGCCCCATTTGACCAAGACCTTCAAGGTGTCCAACGACAAGCGCTTTGAAGAGAAGTTTTGGGATGTGATCGGACTGTATCTCGACCCGCCCGAAAAAGCCCTGGTCCTGTGTTGTGACGAGAAGTGCCAGTGTCAGGCGTTGGAGCGCAGTCAGCCGGGCTTGCCTTTGGGCGTGGGGGAGCTTCGCACCAAGACGCACGACTACAAACGCCATGGGACGATCACCCTGTTTGCGGCGTTGAACTACCTGGACGGCAAGCTCATCGCGCGCACCGAGGAGCGGCACACCCACGTGGAGTGGCTGCGTTTCTTGAAACAGATCGACCGAGAAACGCCGAAGGAGTTGGTTCTGCACCTGATCGTCGACAACTACAGCACGCACAAAGAAGACAAGGTCCAGCAGTGGCTGTCCCGGCACCGGCGCTTTCACCTCCATTTCACCCCGACCGGTTCGTCCTGGCTAAACCTGATCGAACGCTTTTTCGGCGAACTGACGCAGGACGTGATCCGCGATGGCAGCTTCCCAAGCGTCAAGGCGCTGGTCAAAGACATCGAAAGCTATCTGGCCGAGAGGAACCGGAACCCCAAGCCCTACAAGTGGAAGGCGCGAGGCGAGGACATCCTTCGCAAGATCCAACGCGCCCGGCAGGCGCTGGAAGCCCAAAGAAGTTAATTTCATCCATTTAACGGACATTAAAATAGAACCTGTCTGCATGTCCGGTCGGATCGGGCGTTGCATCGGCAGGCAGGGATCCGGCAGGATTCGGAAACAGCACGGGAGAACAGAAGAATGGCTTCTTTGCAGGAGCTTCACGCGGTCCTGAACGATATGATGGCGTCGATCGCCGGGGACGGGAAGGAAGGGGAAGTGGATATCGCCGGGAAGCTGGCCAGAATCGACGCCCTGGGCCGGGAGCTCGGTACCGAGGCCCCTCCGATGCTCCGGCACTTCCTCGAGAAGCGCAGCTACGCAAAGGCCCTCGACTTCCTCGAGGGAATCGACCAATCGAAGGCCCCGAACTGCCGCTAGGGGATGCACCCCAACCGCCTCGCAATCTACGCCGTTGTCGCC
>JAPOZF010000370.1 GCA_026706165.1 Gemmatimonadota bacterium | reverse complement strand
CGACGAAGTACACCGGGTCAATCGCACTGTGGAGGAGTATCTCTACTCTGCGATGGAAGATTTCCGTATCGACATCATGATCGACCAAGGTCCGCGCGCCCGCTCAGTGCCGCTGCCACTCGAGCGGTTTACACTGATAGGGGCGACGACGCGGCAGGGGCTGTTGACCTCCCCAATGCTGGCGCGCTTCGGAATCACGGAAACTCTGGATTTCTACACCGTTTCAGAGCTTGCCGCCATTGTCTGCAGGGACGCGCTGCTTTCCCACTTCGAGACTACCCCGGGAGGCGCCGAGGAGATCGCGCGGCGCTCTCGCGGCACCCCGCGAATCGCCAAGCGCTTGTTCCGGAGAGCTCGAGACTACGCGCTGGTGGAGGGAGACGGAAAAATCGACGTCGAAATCGCAATGAGGTCCCTGGAGATCCTGAAAGTCGACTCCCTGGGACTTCAAGAGGCGGATATCAAGCTGCTGCAGGCGATCATCGAAAAATTCGGAGGCGGCCCGGTCGGGATCAACAATCTCGCGGCGGTAATCGGCGAGGAGGAGGAGACAATAACGGAGGTGTACGAGCCGTACCTCCTCAAAGAGGGATTTCTCAAGCGAACGCCCAAGGGCCGCGTGGCGATGGGGCGAGCCTACGAACATCTGGGGAGGGTGCCGGAAGCGTCCGATTCCGGCTCTGACGACGACCAGATGCCTCTCCTCTGACAGCGGACACCGGCTTCAACCCCACGCGATGCTGATTCTGGCGTTCGACACGGCAACCCCGGTCGCCAGCGTGGCGTTGCTCGACGAGGACCGGGTACTCGCAAGCCGTTACTTCGACATCGGCAACCAGCACTCCCCGACCCTGTTCGTCGAGATGTCCCGATTGTTCGAGGTCTCCGGCCGGAACTGGGGGGAGCTCGGTGCGGTGGCGACCACTACGGGCCCTGGCTCTTTCACCGGTCTGCGCATCGGTCTGAGCGCCGCCAAGGGAATCTGCCTTGCCCGCCGCATTCAGCTGGTCGGCATCTCCACACTGGAAGCGCTCGCGGCGAGACTCCCGTACGCGCGGTTGCCAGTCTGGGCCTTGCTCGATGCTCGCCGGGGCCAGGTGTACGCAGCCCCCTACGAAACCAAAAGCGGATACCCGGAAGTCCTGAGCGAACCGCGGACCCTCGCTCCCGGGATCCTGGTGGAGGAACTGGCCGGGACCGAGATCCTGTTTACCGGAAGCGGAGCGAGGGCGTACCGCGCTCTCCTGTCCGGCCTGGAAGGGGCCCACTTCGCCCCGGGCCAGATCGACAACCCTGACGCGGCAACCGTCGGCTGGTTGGGGCTTGCGAAGCTGGATCGCCGGGAGGTGCTCGAAGTCGATGCCGCCGAACCGGAGTACCTGCGGACCCCGATGTTCGCCACCTCTAATCAGGGTCCCCCTTCAGGGAAACCAGGTGCCTGAGCTTCGAGTCCAGGAGCTCGACACCGGATCCGCCTGCCTGGAGGGCGTCCTGGCGATCGAGAGACGGTCCTTTCGCGATCCCTGGACGCTTGCCGAATTTCAGCTCCTGGCCGAAGACCCCCGTGCGCTGAACGTCGGTTTGTGGCACGGCCGGCACCTTGTCGGATACGCAATGGGGTACGCCGAGGGAGGGGACTTCCACCTCGCGAGCCTGGCGGTCGAACCCTCCTGGCGCCGGCGCGGCCTCGCGACCCGGCTGCTCGAAAGCATCCTCGAGAAAGCCCGGCACCGGGGATGCAATGCCTGCCGGCTGGAAGTGCGCCCTTCCAACAAGGCGGCGCGGTCGCTGTATGAAAAACTAGGGTTCGTGGCCGCTGGAGAGATACCCCGGTTCTACACCGACCCGGAAGAGGCGGCCCTGCAACTGCGGGGACGAATCGGGATATCCGCGGCGGGGGAAGTTCACAGAGAGGCTGAAAACGCTTAGGTTTTTGTTTCTGGGGCGCCGGTCGTTCCGGCGCCGCCGGGGTTCAATCCCGGGATCAACCGGTACACAGGAGCGTGCAATCCATGGCGGAAGTCGTCCTCAAGAACGTTCGCAAGGTCTTCGACAGGGAGGTCGTTGCGGTCGAAGACGCGAACATACGGATAAGCGACCGCGAGTTCGTGGTCCTCGTCGGCCCCTCCGGATGTGGAAAATCGACGATGCTGCGCATGGTTGCGGGCCTCGAGGAAATCACCGAGGGCGAGATTTACATCGACGGTCTGCTCGTAAATGACATTCCGCCCAAAGACCGGGACATCGCCATGGTCTTTCAGAACTACGCCCTCTATCCGCACATGACCGTCTACCAGAACATGGCCTTCGGCCTCAAGCTCCGTAAATATCCGAAGAAGGAGATCGAGGAAAGAGTTCGGGAGGCCGCCGATATCCTCGGGATCGAGGAGTTGCTCGAACGCAAGCCAAAGGCGCTGTCCGGCGGCCAGCGGCAGCGAGTGGCGGTCGGCCGCGCCATCGTGCGCAAGCCCAAGGTATTCCTCTTCGACGAACCGCTTTCGAACCTCGATGCCAAACTGAGGGTTCAAATGCGCACCGAGATCAGCAAGCTTCACACCCGGCTTGAGGCGACCATGATCTACGTGACGCACGACCAGACCGAGGCGATGACAATGGGGGACCGTATCGCCGTGATGAAGGACGGCCGCATTCAACAGATAGATACGCCGCTCCACCTCTACGACCATCCTGTCAATCAGTTCGTCGGCGGTTTCATCGGCAGCCCCTCGATGAACTTCATCGAGGGCAGACTGGGGGCCAACGGGCAGGGGCTCATCTTCGACGAGGGCAGCTTCCAGATTTCGCTTCCTGCGGAGTACAGCAACGGTCTCGGTGGCCACCGGGACAGGGAAGTGATCCTCGGGATCCGTCCCGAGGACATCCACGACCCGCACACCATCGGGACGGGAAAACAGACCGAAGAGATTTCGGCGCGCGTGGAGGTAGTCGAACCGATGGGCAGCGAGGTATTCCTCTATGTCACTACCGGGAAGTCCTCCTTCGTAGCCCGTGTCGACCCGCTTCATATTCCAGCTGTTGACCAGCAGGTTCCCCTTGCCGTAGAGGTCGATCGAGTCCACTTCTTCGATCGCGAAACCGAGGCCAGCCTCCTGATGAACTGAGGAGGCCGCCTGCCGGGCCTTGTCACTCCACCGCATCACCGGACAGCACAGCGCAAAAGCACAGATAGCAGTCTGGTTAACGGCTGATCGTCTGCCCCATACGGTTTTGGTCGCCGGCCGGGAGGGGGTTGGAAAGAGGGAGTTGGCGTTCGAACTCGCTCGCGCCATCAACTGCCAGGGCGCCGCGGATGCCTGCGGTGAATGCCCTTCCTGCCTCAAGATCGCTTCCCTGTCTCACAGGGACGTGCATGTGGCCTTGCCGCTGCCGGCCGGTTCGAACCGAAGCGACGAGGCGATGGTGGCGGCAATGCGCGAAGCGGCGCTCGAATATCTTGGAAATCATTCGAGCCTCAAGCACAGCAACTCGAACATTCCAAGGGACTACATCAGGCTGCTTCACCGGGAGATGTCCTACGCCCCGGCGGAGGGGCGCCGCCGCATCGGCATCATCTTCGAAGCGGATTGCATGCACCCGGCGGGAGCCAATTCCCTGCTCAAGATACTCGAGGAACCTCCGCGCCACGCAGTATTCATATTAGTATCGTCGGCCCCGCACCTTCTGCTGCCGACGGTGGTTTCGCGCTGCCAACGGCTCGACCTGCGTCCGCTGAGTACGGCTGAGCTGTCCAGGCGCCTGCGGGATCGGGGAGTCGACCCGGACCGCGCCGAGTTGGCGGCGCGCATCGGGGCCGGCAGTGTCCGTCGAGCCGACGAGGTTGTTGACCAGGCGGGAGAATTCGAGGAGAGGCGCAATCGGGCGGAGCGCTTCCTGCGAGCGGGATTTCGACAGGAGGACGGAGCCTACTGGGCCG
Organism: Gemmatimonadota bacterium; assembly: GCA_026706165.1. The sequence continues at coordinate 907 of JAPOZF010000370.1, read as the reverse complement.
CACTCGAAGAGCTGGATGCCCGCTCGGACCGCGGCCAGCTCGACAGCTTTCTCGAGATCTGCGGCGTTTACCTGAGAGACCTGTTCCTGACAGGGCAGGACAGAGCGGTGGATGTCACCAACACCGACCGTATCCAGTGGCTGCAAGGACAGGTCGAAATGCTGGACCTCCAGGCGCTGGAGGTGTGTGCCGAACGGCTCGACCGATCGTATGCCGATCTCCATGGCAATATCAACGTACAGCTGCTGCTCGCCGATTTCTGGCAAAGCCTGCGGCAGTGCGCCCGCCCTTCCCGGCGGTAGCGCCTGCTTTCGGCCATTTCATCAATTCGTCCCGGTCCATCACCGCAAGGCGCCCCGCAGGCTCCGTGTTTTCAACCAATTCCACAGGCCACCCCCCGCGGGTCGGAAGCCTTGAATCTTTGGGCGGGTTCCCGGACCGGGGCTGGCGGGGAGTATCGATGAACAGACCTGGGGCCAGAAGGCGGTACGGCCAGCACTTTCTCGTAGACACCGGTGCCGCCAGGCGGATCGTCGAACTGGTGCAGCCCCGGGAGGGAGACCTCGTGTTGGAAGTGGGACCGGGGACCGGGGCGCTGACACGGGACCTTGTGAGACGCTTCGACCGGGTCGTCGCCGTGGAAATCGATCGCGACCTGGCGGCAGGCCTCTCCAAGTTGGAAGAAGAGCGATTTGCCCTCGTTACCGAGGATGTCCTCCAGACCGATTTCGCCGATCTGCTGCGAAGGGAAGGTCGCCGCAAGTTGTGCGTCGTCGGGAACCTGCCGTACAACATAACCGCGCCGTTCCTGTTCAAGCTGCGGGAAAACGCGCGACTGGTCTCCTCCGCCGTTCTCACTCTTCAGCACGAGGTCGCACAGCGGCTCGTTGCGGATCCCGGGTCGAGG
>JAPOZF010000309.1 GCA_026706165.1 Gemmatimonadota bacterium | reverse complement strand
CCCCGCCGCCGCGGCCGGCAGTCTCAGCCTGTTCGACCACGAGTTCCGCGGCGACGATTTCCTCCAAGCCGACTTCAGGGGGCACCTTGTGGGTGCCGGCGATCACCGCGGTGCCGCCGTCGTCCGGCCCGAGGTCGGTGAGGTTGGTCAGGGCCTTCACGAACGAGTAGTGGTAGAGCCCGGACTCGCTGACGCGGGCGAAGCCGTTGGTGATGCTGCGGTGGAACAGGTAGCTCTCGTTGGCGGCGCCCAGCCTGCGCAGGTGGGCGTCGGACTGCTCGAGGCGCACCGAGCCGCCGGTGATCTCCTCGGCCGCCGCGACGATCCGGGGGTCGGTGAGGTAGTCGAAGAAGCAGGGGGCGAGGTGGGGCAGGTTGTCGATGCGGAAGTACTCCTCGTCCGTCGCCGACAGGTGGCAGTCGGGCCCGGGAAGTTCCCCTGTCGCGCGGTACTCCGCCTCCATCCGGTAGATGGTGTCGAGCAGCTCCCGCACCCGGTCGCGCGAGATGAACTCGTCGAGAACCACGTACCCGTTCACCTCGAGGTGCATCCGCTGTGCCGGGGTCAGGACCGGGAACGGGGAACCGCCGCCGGTTTCGCTTTCGTTGCTCGCGTCGCTCATGGCTCCGGGTAACGCTTCGGGTAACGAACAGCTCGATCACTTAGAATTACGGTACTTGTGAGACCGGATGAAAAACCTGGAGCGGGCCGCTCCCCCTTGCTGAATCCCGGGTCAGACTCCGGGGTGTCCAGGGGTTCCCGGGGCCATGCCCGGACCTGCCTTCCAAGGCCTTCGAATCGAAGGGCTCGGGCGCGCCTCGTCCTTGTGGGCGCGCACCTGCTGGCCTTCCTGGCCTTCCCCTCGGCGGCCGCGGGGCAGATCCGTTTCAGCGATCAGGCGGAAGCCGCCGGCGTCACCGCCCTCAACGTCTTCGGAGGCATTGAGAAGCGCTACATCCTGGAGGCGCACGGCAGCGGCGCCGGTTTCTTCGACAGCGACAACGACGGCGATCTCGACCTCTATCTCGTCAACGGGGCCACCTTCGAGACCTGGGAGGAGCGCTCCGGGCCGGGGAACTCCCTCTACCGCAACAACGGCGACGGCACCTTCTCCGACGTGGCCGCCGCTGCCGGGGTCGACGACGCCGGGTGGGGGGCCGGGTGCGCGGTCGGGGATATCGACAACGACGGGGACCGCGACCTCTACGTGACCAACTACCGCGCCAACCTCCTGTACGAAAACCGCGGCGACGGCACCTTCGCCGACCTCACCGCGGACGCCGGGGTGGCCGGCGACGATTACAGCGCCGGGGCCGCCTTCTTCGACTACGACAACGACGGCGATCTCGATCTCTACGTCGCCAACTACCTCCGCTTCGACCTGCGCGACAATCCGCGCGTCGACTGCGACTACGTCGGCGGCATCAAGACCTACTGCGGGCCTCTCGGCATGGAGGGGGCCGCCGACGTCCTCTACCGCAACGACGGCGGCGGCCGTTTCGCCGACGTCACCGCAAGCTCCGGGGTCGGGGCCTCGGCGATCCATTTCGGACTCGGGGTGCTCCCGGGGGATTTCGACGGCGACGGCCTCGTCGACCTCTACGTCGCCAACGACCAGACGCCGAACCTGCTGTTCCGCAACCGCGGCGACGGCACCTTCGGCGAAACCGGCCTCGTTTCCGGGGTGGCCTACAGCGGCGACGGGGACGAGGAGGCCGGCATGGGGGTCGACAGCGGCGATTTCGACGGCGACGGCGATCCCGATCTCTACGTCACCAACTTCTTCCGCGAGAGCAACACCCTCTACCGGAACGAGGGGAACGGCCGCTTCTCCGACTTCACGGTGCAGGCAGATCTCGAGGCGGCGACCCTCACCATGCTCGGCTGGGGCACCGCGTTCGTCGATCTCGACAACGACGGCGACCTCGACCTGTTCGTCGCCAACGGCCACGTCTTCCCCGAGGTTGACGACGCCCCGACCGGCACCAGCTACCGCCAGAAGAACCAGGTCTTCCGCAACGACGGGAGCGGGTTCGCCGACGTCAGCGCCGCCGCCGGACCCGGGCTGAAGGTCGACAAGGTCAGCCGCGGGGCCAGCTTCGGCGACTACGACGAGGACGGCGACGTCGACGTGCTGGTCGTCAACCTCAACGACACTCCCACCCTGCTGCGCAACGACCGGGGGGAGGGGAACTGCCTCGTGGTGGAGGTCGAGGGGACGGAGTCCAACCGCGACGGCGCCGGCGCCGAGATCCGGGTGCGGGCGGGAGACCGGACCCGGGTGCGGGTCGTCGACAGCTCCGGAAGCTACCTGTCGGCCGGCGACATCCGCGCCCATTTCGGACTCGGCGCCCTGGAGGGGGTCGAATCGGTCGCCGTCAGGTGGCCGGACGGCAGCGAGCAGACGGTCGGGGCGGTCCCCGCCAACAGGTTGCTGTTCGTCCGCCAGGGGGCGGAGGCGGAGATCATGGGGCTGAAGGGCCTGCGAGGATCCGGGCGAAGCGGCCAAGCGGTTCCCGGAGAAGCCCCCGACGGCTCGCCGCAGCGTTAGCACCCTCTTGGCACCCGAAGCGGAAATCCGCTCCCCGGGCCCGGGAAAGCCCGGCGGGACGCTCGCAGCCCTCCTCGTGCTGTTCTTCGTCTCCGGGGCCTGCTCCCTCGTGTACCAGCTGATCTGGGCGCGCATGCTGGTGGTGGTGTTCGGGGTCGGCACCTGGGCGGTGAGCACGGTGCTGGCCGCCTTCATGGCCGGCCTCGCCCTCGGCAGCTTCGGGTTCGGACGCCTCGCCGACAGGCGGGGGGATCCGCTGCGGATTTACGGCCTGCTCGAGCTCGGCATCGCCGCCGCGGCCCTGCTGATTCCGGCCGGCATCGCCGGGCTGGAGGGGGTCTGCGCCGCCCTGTCCCGGGTTGCCGGGGACGCGGGGTTCGCCGCGGCGCGGTTCGCCCTGACCTTCGCCCTGCTGCTGGTGCCGACGACCCTGATGGGGGCCACCCTGCCGGTTCTGAGCCGCTTCGCCGTCACCAGGGCGAGCGAGGCCGGGCAGGGGGTCGGCAGGCTCTACGCGGCCAACACCTTCGGCGCCGCGGCCGGCTGTCTGCTGACCGCCTTCGCGCTGCTGCCCCACACCGGAACCTGGGGGGCGACCGCGGCGGCCGCGGCCGGGAACGCCCTCGCCGGCATCGCGGCCATTCTTCTCAACAGGGTATGCCGGGGGCGGCCGGAAGCGTCAGTTACCGCCATCCCCGCAGGCGCCGGCAGGCCGGAACCCCCGGGGCGAGAGCCGCTCCCGGGCTGGGTCGGCCCCGCGGTCCTCGCCGCAATCGCGGTGTCGGGGTTCGCCGCTCTCGGGTACGAGGTGGTCTGGACCCGGCTCCTGAGCATCCTCAACCGGACCACGACGGCGCAGAGCCTCTCGGTCATCCTGATCGCCTTCCTGCTCGGCCTCGCCTCCGGGGGGGCTGCGGGGGCGCGGCTGTCGGTCCGCCTCCGGGACGCCGTCCTCGCCCTCGGGGCCGCCCAACTGCTGATCGGCCTGTTCGGACTGCTGTCGACGGCGCTGCTGGGCGGGGTTCCGGCGTACTTCGAAATCCTGGGAAACCTCTTCGGCATCCCGCCGCTCGCCCAGCTGTTTCTCGCCGCCCTCGTGGTGACCATCGTCCCGACCTGCCTGATGGGGGCCGCCTTTCCGATCGCCGGCCGCCTCAATGTCCGCCGCCTCGACCGCGTCGGCCGCTCCGTCGGCGACCTGTACGCCGCCAATACCGCCGGGGCGATCGCCGGAGCCCTGGCCGCCGGCTTCCTCCTCGTCCCCTGGCTCGGAACCCAGGGTTCGGTGGAGGCCCTGGCCTGGTGCAACATCGCCGCGGGGACCGCCCTGGCCGCCCTGTCCCCGCAATCGCGTCCGGCCGGGAGGCTCAGGGCGCTCGTCCTGGCCGGGGCGGCCGCCGCGGCTCTCCACCTCGCGATCCCGGGCGACCTGTTCGTCCGCCTCCTCTCCGGACTGGAGGCGAAAGGGAGGCTCCTCTACTACAGCGAGAGCACCGCCGGCACGGTGACCGTACACGAAACCGGGGGGGGCCAGCGCTCCCTGAGGGTCAATGGGACCGGCGAGGTGCGCAGCGACTTCGCCTCGATCCAGACCTTCCGCATGCTCGGCAACCTCGCCCCCCTGCTCCACCCCGACCCCCGGCAGGTAGCGGTCGTCGCCTTCGGCGGCGGCGTCACCCTGTCCTCGGTCGAGCTCCACCGCCCCGAGCACCTGGCCTGCGCCGAGGTCGTCCCCGGGGTCTTCGGCGCCGCCCCGCTCTTCGCCGAGTACAACAACCGCATCGCCGACCGCTTCGGCGCCGGCTACCTGCGGCTGATAGCCGAGGACGGCAGGAACCACCTGCTGCGCACCGGGAACCGCTACGACGTCATCATCTGCGACTCGACCCATCCGACCACCGCCGACAGCTGGCTTCTGTACACGCGCGAGTTCTACCGGCTCTGCCGGCAGCGCCTCGAGCCGGGGGGCATGGTGGCCCAGTGGGTGCCGTCCCACGGGCTGTCGGTCGAGGAGTACCGGACCATCGTCCGCACCTTCTCGCAGGTCTTCCCGCACACCTCCCTCTGGATCAACCAGGTCTACACCATCCTGCTGGCGACCCCGGGGCCGCTCGTCGTCGACATGAAGGATCTTGCCGGGAAGCTGGCGCGGCCCGCCATCGCCGCGAACCTCGGCAAGGTCGAGCTGGCCGACCCCGTCGCCTTCCTCGGCACCATCGGGCTGGATGAACGGGGGGTTGCACGCTACGCCGGCGAGGGCAACGTGAACACCGACCGCAGGACCCGGGCGGGGTACCGTCAGCAGGGGGAGCG